>JANYCR010000113.1 GCA_025360185.1 Leptospiraceae bacterium
GTTAGCTCATTGATACTCTGGATCAAATGAGGATTTCCAAGTCCGAGAACTACAACCAGATCAGTGTCTCGATTTTTTTTCTCTCCAATCATTCGCAGACCCGATGTCAGGGGTGCGACTGAACTCGCCAAATTTTTACCATTTAGCGAGACATAGTATTCGTTTTTTTCTTTTACCTTTTGTAAAATATAAGGATTTATTTCTTCTGTTGACCCTTTAAAATAAAGGTTTAAATAAGGTTTTTTTGAAAATAATTCTTTTAAATTTATTGGTGACATAATATCCCCTTCTTATAATGTACACCCTAGAGATTTGGTCAATCGGTTTTAAAAAAGAAAAAGCGACCAAACTCGGTAGTTTTAAAAGTTTCTGGATGGGTGTTTTTTGTATCCTCCCGGCAAGGAAGATACTATAGAGCGCCACTTTACATTCCATTTATTTTTTTGTATCAGGGGAATAATATGTATTTAAAGAGCATGAATATTGTTGGATTTAAAACCTTTGCTGACGAAACAGAGGTTGTATTTGACCCGGGCTTTACAGCCGTTGTAGGTCCGAATGGTTCAGGAAAGTCAAATATCGTTGACGCACTTAGATGGGTTCTGGGTGAGAAATCCGCCAAAGGACTTCGAGGTGACAAAATGGAAGATGTCATCTTCCATGGATCTGAATCGCGCGACCCTGCCGGTTTCTGTGAGGTAGCCGTTCATCTGGATAATAGCAATAAGACCTTCGCTATTGATTTCCCCACTGTAAAAATTACTCGTAGATTGTTTCCCGATTTAACAAATGAGTATTACATAAATAATTCGCGAGTTCTCAGAAAAGACGTAGAAAAACTTTTAATGGATACCGGAATTGGTAAAGCCAGTTATTCTATTATGGAGCAGGGGCGTGTTGAAGCAATTCTAAATGCCAAGCCAGAAGATAGAAGAGCAATATTTGATGAAGCGGCAGGAATTTCCCGCTTTAAAATGGACAGAGCCGAAACTGAGAAAAAACTAGAATATACGACGCAGAATCTTTTGCGCATATCCGATATTATGTCCTCGATGGAAAAGGAACTAGATTTAAAGAGTAAACAAGCCGAAAGAGCAAGAAATTACTTTGATCTAAAAAATAAACTTACCGAAGCTGATAAAAATCTTCGCTATTTAAAACTCAAAAGTCTCAAGAGCCGATCTAAGAAGGTGGATGCCGAACTTGCAGAGGTAAAGCAAAAGAACGAAGAGCTAATGGCTCGTATGAGTGATGATGCTAAACTCATAGAAGAGCGAGAAAAATTTCGCTATGAAATGGAGCAAAAGATTTCCGAAATAGACAAAAAGCTTTTAGATTTTCTTTCTCAAAAAGAAATTCAACGAGAAAAAATTGAGAAGAATAAGAGTATTATCCACGAGTTCGATCAACGTATTGATGAACTTCGCGCTAACCTAGAGAGCGAAATTACTCGGATGGAAAATGCTGAAACAGAGTATAATCAACTTTTATCTCTCAGTGAAAATTTGGCTAAAATGATTCAGATGACTCTCGGGAACGTTGAGAAATTTACCCAGGACAAAAAACAAATTGAAATTCAAATTGAAGAAGAGCTTAAGAACATTCAAAATTACCAAGAAAAGATTGGCTCAAATGATAAGCAGCATAACGTCCTTCGAGAAAAATTAAAAGATAGCATTCTTTCCTTAATCAATCAAATCGAAGAGAAAAAAAGAGACGCCGAAAAATCAGAAGGTAAACGCGAAGAGCTAAGACGTTTTTTAATTTCTTCCTTAGATGATAATATTGATAAGATAAATGAAATTCTTTCCGGAAGTATCTCTCTCGAGCGCGTAACAGAAATTTTGCGTGAAATGAATTTAGTTTCTTATAGAGAAAATCTAAAAGATTTTATCGAAATGGAAGACGTATTCCGTGATATTCTTCTTGATAAGGATGGACTTCTTGCGAAAAAAGAAAGCATTGATTCTGAAATTGAAGATCTAATTCTAGAAAATGAAAATCTTTCTAGAAAAATAAAAGATGCAAATTCTAATATTGAATCTCTTAGACTTTTACTCGAAGAGAAGAAAGAAGAAATTGTAAAACTAGAAAAAAGTATTTTAGAGATGGAAGGAAAAAATGCATCTGCACTCGATGCCCGTGATAAAGAATTACGCATTAAGCACGAAGCAGGCGACAGAATTGCTAATTTTCAAAAGTCAATTGAAACTCTCCAAACAAAAAAAATAGCTTATCTTGATGAAGTGAAAACTCTAGAAGAGCAAATCGAAAAGTCATATACTGAATTTTTAGGAATGAGTAAAACTTTAGAAGCAGAAAAAGAACAATTGAAAACTCTTTTTTCTGAAATTCAAAATCTGAAGTCCTCATCGCAAGCTGACCAAGAGGAGTTTAAATCTATTATCCCCATGATGAGCGATTACGAGCGAAAAGCCTCAGCGCTTAGAGTTCAGCTAGATACATTTAACGAAGAGTTATACAATGATTATTCGATGAGTGATGTCGAGTTGGAAGAAGAGAAATCATCTTTGACTCTTAAACAAGAAGCTGAGGATACAAGACTCAGAGAAATTAAATCAGAAATGCAACTGCTTGGTTCAATTAATCCTCTCGCAGTAGATGAATACAATAATGTAAAAGAAATTTATGATCATCATAAATCGCAAAAAGAAGATATTGAAAAATGTAAAAATGATATTCTAGATGTATTAAAAAATATTAACGCGGAGTCCGAAAAACTTTTTACGGAAACGTTCGAAATCATTAAGCAAAACTTTCAAGAAACCTTTTCTACTTTATTCAATGGTGGTCACGCAACAATCGAACTTACCGAAAAAGAAGACAGACTAAATTCTGGTATCGAGATAATTGCAGAGCCCCCCGGAAAGCATGTTCAGAATTTGAAATTACTTTCCGGTGGTGAGAAGTCTATGACGGTTATCGCGTTATTATTTGCGATTTATATGGTGAAGCCGTCTCCGTTTTGTTTCCTAGACGAAATTGATGCAGCCCTTGATGAAGTAAATAAAATTCGCTTCTGTCAAATTTTGGATAAGTTCAAAGATGTGAGCCAGTTTATTGTAATCACTCACGCTCCACCAACGATTTCTCGCGCCAACGCTATATTTGGCGTAACAAGCTCAGAGCCGGGTGTGTCTAGAGTAATATCATTGAAAGTGGAAGAAGCGAAGAAATTTGCAAAGAAAATGCAAGAAGCTGTATAGAATTTTAAAATGATTGAAGAAGTAGAGGCTAATCAAGATTATCTAGAAATGGGCGGAAGAAAATTTCGCTCCAGACTTTTTATTGGCACTGGAAAATTTTCTTCTTCTAATGAAATGCAGTCTGCTATTTCCGCTTCTGAAACAGAAATTGTAACAGTAGCTTTAAGAAGAGTTGATTTAGAAAACAAAGAAGATGATATTCTTTCATCCATTGATAGAAATAATATTTTACTACTCCCAAATACAAGTGGAGCACGCAATGCAATTGAAGCAGTGAGGCTTGCTAAATTAGCACGCTCTCTCGGTGCAGGGGATTGGGTCAAATTGGAAGTAGTCCCTGATCCAGTTTATCTTTTGCCAGATCCAATTGAATCTTTGAAAGCAGCGATAGAGCTTGTCAAAGATGGATTTAAAGTCATGCCTTATATTAATGCTGATCCAGTTCTATGTAGACATTTAGAAGAGGCTGGGTGTATTTGCGTTATGCCGCTTGGCTCTCCAATAGGATCTAATTTAGGAATTAAAAATCGCGCGAATATTGAAATGATTATTGCTCAATCAAAAATTCCTGTTGTCGTAGATGCAGGTCTCGGTGAGCCATCACATGCAGCCGAGGCAATGGAAATGGGAGCAGATGCAGTGCTTGTAAATACCGCCATCGCAATTGCAAAAAATCCTGCGCGTATCGCTGAAGCCTTTAAGCTTGCAACTATTGCGGGTAGGCTTTCCTTTCTTTATCGCGGACGACGTATGCAGGGGAATTCATTAATCAAGGCTAATGCCTCTAGTCCGCTAACAGGTTTTTTAAACGAGGAAGACCGTGTTTCTTGATACATTTGGTAAATTTGATTTTAAAGCAAGCATTACGGAAGTTAAATCTAAATCAAAACAGGATGTAGAGATTGCTCTGTCTCGAGCGGTTAATGGCGAACGCTTAGAGTTTACTGATTATATATCTCTGATAAGTCCTGCCGCTGATTTTTATTTAGAGGAAATGGCTTTACTCTCAAAGGAAATTACTGAAGAAAGATTTGGGAAAACCATTCAACTTTATATGCCTATGTATCTTTCCAATGAATGCAGATCTTCTTGTCTGTATTGTGGGTTTAGTTTTGAAAATAAAATTCCGCGTAAGACTTTAAGTTCAAATGAAATTCGAAGAGAATCAGAAATTTTATCTTCTAAAGGAATTGAGCATCTTCTTATTTTAACCGGTGAAGATTATTCCAAAACTCCGCTTTCTTATTTAATCGAATCAGTGAAAATCTTAAAAGAATATTTTTCTTCTGTCTCTATTGAAATTTATCCAATGGATACTCCTGATTATTTGCAATTAATTGATGCAGGGGTAGATGGACTTGCGCTATATCAGGAAACTTACTATAGAGAAACTTACCGTAAATATCACTTGCGCGGCGTGAAGAAAGACATGGACTACCGATTAAATGGACCTGATAGGGGAGGGCTTGCCGGATTTCGAAAAATAGGAATTGGCGCATTACTTGGATTATCCGATCCCCTTGGTGAAATGCTTTCTTTAGGACTACATGCATCTCATTTATTAAGAGAATACTGGAAGACATCACTGCAAATTTCTCTTCCTAGAATGCGTCCGGCAAAAGGGGATTTTCATTCTGTATCGCCAGTAACTGACAAAGACTTCCTAAGGTTTATTTTCGCAATTCGCATTTTCTTTAAAGATATAGGCATTGTGCTTTCTACACGAGAAAGTCAAAAGTTGCGCAATAATTTAATTGGACTCGGAATTACAAATATGTCAG
>JANYCR010000177.1 GCA_025360185.1 Leptospiraceae bacterium
ACCCAAATTAGAGGAATGAGTAAAGCTGTCATTCCCTAAATTTTTTATAGGGAATCTCAAGAATTACAGACTTGCACTGAGCCTGTCGAATGCGTCCCCGATAGAAAATTTCGGGGATGACAAGCATTTGAATTTGTCTAACTAATAGTATAGGAGATTTTATATTTATGAAAAAATTACTGACAATTTTTTTCGTAGCTTGTTTTCTGAGCGTAGCGGTTAATGCAGAGGTAATCGACTCAGCGGGAATGTTTTCTTCCTCTGCACTCAGTTCCGCCAACCAAAAAATAGAAGAAGTAAAACGTAAATCTGGAAAAGAATTAGTCATCGAAACGATAGAAGAAGTCGGGCAGGCGGATGCTAATGCGTTGGCGTTAGAAAAAGCAAAGGCTCGCAAAGTAAACGGTGTCTATGTTTTAATTTCTAAAAAAGATCGAAAATTAAAAGTAGAAATTGGAAATAAGACGAAAGAAGTTTTCGGAGAAAGTGAACGTAGTCTATTGAAAGCAAAATTTGCAGAAGAATTTAAAAGTAAAAATTTTGATAGAGGACTGAGTTCTTCTGTTGAATACTTTGCTGGCGTGATGGATTCTGCTGTCGTGAACACAGGAAATAATAGAAATTACCCACAGAGAAGCGAAATGCCAATTCGATCTAATCAAACCACTGGAGGGTTTCCCTGGATGACAATTATTATATTTGCAGTTCTTGCGTTTATCGCATTTAAAGTTATTACCTCTCTCATGGCTTCTAACCGAGGAGCGGGTAATTCAAATCAGCCCTATGGTGCCGGTTATGGAAATAATGGATACGGTAGCTCCGGTCCTGGGTTTATGGGAACGTTCTTAACAGGTATGCTCGGTGCGGCTGCTGGAAGTTGGCTCTATGATAAATTCACAGGACACGACAGCGGACTTTATGGAAACGATCATTCAAGCGATAGTTTTCGAAATAGTGGAAATGACTCTTCTTGGTCGCAGTCTGATAGTGATTATTCAAGTGATTCTTCCGACTCCGGTTCTGATTGGGGTGGTGGAGATTCCGGCGGAAGCGATTGGTAATTTAAAGAATTTACCACCGATGAACACCGATAAAAGAACGATAAAAGAACGATAAAAAAATATGGATTCAGATAAAATTGTGGATACTGAAAAGCTATCGTATCTTTTATCGGTGCTCTCGGTGTGAATCGGTGGTAATCTTTTAAAATCTATCAAACAAACATTTCCATTTTATTTTCTTTTACTAAGCCAAGGCTTTTTGCTTTTTCTAGTAGTGCGTATACTGCGTCTTTGCCTTCGTCCCCAATGTCTTTGGTAAATTCATTTACATAAAGATCGATATGACTCTTTACTACTGCTTCGTCTTTGGCTTGGGAGTTTTCTAAGATATAATTTCTAGTTTTTTCTGGAAACTCATATGCAAGAGCAAGACTTTTTTTTAGCGAAAGGTCAAATTCTTTTTGCATATCTGCATGTATTGAGCGTTTAACAGCGATTGCCCCCAATGGAATTGGTTTGCCCGTTAGGCTTTCCCAATAATCACCTAGATCGATTACTTTTTCAAGTCCTCTTTCTTCATATGTAAATCTTTCTTCGTGGATGATAACACCAAGATCAAATTCATCGCGAAGGATTTTATCCATTATCAAATCATATCGAAGCGGAATTGGCTGAAAATCTTTTTGTAGATAAACATTTAAAAGTAAGTTAGCTGTAGTCTTTAGTCCGGGAACAAGAATTTTTTCCCCTTTGATTTTTTTTAAGTCTTTTCCTTTTTTCTTTACGAGTAATGGTCCGCAGCCTCTACCCAGAGCCGAACCAGAGTTTAATAGTGCGTATCCTTCAATTACATGAAAGTAGGCAAAGAAAGAAAGCTTGGTCACTTCAAAAATTCTTTGTTCCGAATACTCGTTTAATTTTTCTACGTCATGTAATTCTTCTTTTACGGAAAACTTTTCTGAAATGTTTTCATGAATCAAATGATAAAACAAAAAAGTATCGTTGGGGCAGGGGGAATAAGCAAGTGTAAGTTCAGGTTTCATGAAGCTACTTTCGTTCGTTTTTTTATGGCGTCTATCATTTCCTGGCATTTAATAATATGAAAACTCAAAATTACATCGCCGGGCAGAGGATTTTCTAATTTTAAAAATTTATCTAATGCTGTAGCATAGTCTTCCGATTCCAAATAGGAGACTGCCTCGGTGAATTCTTTTCTTGAATTAATTTTTTGAGATCTTAATTCATCCGAATCATTTTCGAAACATTCAAAAATTTTCACTGCATTCGTTTTCCCTTTTACAATGACTGTATCAATTTCTCTGAGATATTTTTTATTTTCTTCTTGCAGCTTTGATACTGTGAATTCTGAAACTAAAATAGGAGTAAAATATTCCTTTGTAAGAGATTCTAATCTTGCCGACAAATTAACAGTATCCCCAATCACAGTTGTGCTAAGCCTGTCTTCATGACCAATTGTTCCCATCATGAGCATACCCGTATTTAACCCAATTCCTATTCTGAGTGGTCTATAGCCTGAGGAGGTTCTATTTTTATTTAAAGTATTTAATTCATCGTGCATAGCAACGGCAGCTCCCAAACCTTCTTCGGGCAAGTGAAAAATTGCCATGATCGCATCTCCAATGAATTTATCAATGAAGCCATTGTTTTGTTCTATTACAGGGCTCATTCTTTTTAAATAAGAATTGATAAATTTAAAATTTTCTTCCGGGCTCATTGATTCGGACAGTGAAGTGAAATCACGAATATCCGCAAATAGAATTGTCATCTCCTGGAGTTTACATTCGCCCAAAGAAATATCCTTTGCTGATTTCTTCCCAAGTAAATCTAAAAATTGAGTCGGAACAAATTTAGAAAAGGAATCTCTTTGGTCTGTAAGCTCAATGTTGAGTCTTCTTGTTTCCCAGTTGATTTCAATAAAGCGATTTGCAAGAATAATTACCATAGAGATTATGAATGCAAAATAAGCGAATTGTAAAAGCTTGATACCTGTTTGGAAAATAATTGTATCTAGAATTTCCCAGATTACTACTAAAAGAATAATTAAAATGCTAGAAGCCATCGGCACTGCATCTTTTAGTCCTTTTCTAGTTGCACTGATAATAAAATAGAATATATAGATAATTTGAGAGATAATCAGTATATACCACAAGTATAAAAACGTTAGGTAAAAATTTACCCTAAGTATCGAGAATGCGAGGACGATAAATGCATTAGAGAAAATTGTATATTTTATGAATTTAGAAAATACCTGTGATGGATAGAAATAATCAAATAAGAAAAGAATGAAAGATAATAGGGCAAGGGGTTGTGAGACGTAGGCTAAGAATAATAATCCGCGTGTATCTGAAAAAATTTCAAAGGCGATATTAGAAAAAGCTAAGAAATAGGTTGAGATTGAAATAGAAAATATTCCAAAGTAAAGATTATATTTTTTTTCTGTCCATCTTACAAAGAAAAATAAATGATACAACCCAAAGAAAATATATACAGCATTGAAGAGTAGAAGAGACGTTTGTTCTACGCTCTCGAGTATTTTTTTTTCGTAATCGAGTATATAGCCTTCTTTAAACCGTAAGCCTAAAAGAATATTTGGAGATAGGAAAGAGGTTGGCGCGTAACCCGCAAGATGAATCGTAAGTATATTTTCTTCTTTTAAAAGTCCATAAGGAATTGTGATGACTGCATTACGTTGTGTTTTGTATTTTTTGATTTCATTCTTTTCAAAACCAAACTCATCTCTGATTTTCTCACCGTTTAAATATACTTCCCATGTTTCACCGATTCCTGAAAATAAAAATGCCAGTTCTTTTCCTTTGTCGATTCTTTCTGAGTTCAGGCGGAAATTACAAGTTAAGGTAAATTCATTTACGGAATCAAAGGAGGTTGGAATTTTAAAAATTGGATTTAGAATGATAGGTAAATTTCCAATCTTTTTATAATCATTGGATTCTAAATCACTGTTTGCTGGTGCTATATCTTTTGAGGCAAATCCCTGTTTGACATACCAATTTAATTTGGACAGGTTTAGAGGTAGGGTGAGTTCTTCTGCAAATAGATTCCCGACGGAGAGATAGAAAAGAAAAGCGAATAGAATTTTTACTAGAATGGTTTTGTGGATTCCAAGTTTGCTCATATATATTAAAATAGCCTTAGCCCGATAAAGTAGTGGTATTAAAGTAAAAAAGCAATGAAAAAAAATCCTATAATTAGAAAAGCAATTGAGCGTAAGCTCTAGATTTTAAACCTAGGGTAGCCTATTGATTGTTGTAGCTTGTGAGTTGAAATCTCTAAATAGAGTTAATGGAAGGTAATTTGTGTGGTAAATTTCATTTTACCACACAAATGAAAAAGACTTATAAATTGTGCTTACTGATAATATAGGAGGCTGGGTGACAGCTTGCGCATTTGCTATCGTCTGTCTGTTTTCCACCACCGTGAGTAATGTCAGTGTTGGAAGTGTTTACGCTTTTATACATTAGCCCAGTTGCAAAGTCTATTCCATCATGACAAGCACCACAAGCGATACGACTTGGTTTTGTTTTCCAATTGTCTTCGTTAATCGTAGTCTTGTTTGTCGTATGACAGTTGTAACAAAGTTTAGCATCTGCCTTTGAAAAAAAAGCAGCGGCTTTTGTTGGAAATTGATAGGTGCTAGATCCAACGAAATAACCAGTGGAAGCAGTTGCCGATCTCTTTGTTAAATAGCTACTCATATGAAATTTATGAACCATAATTGGAAAGTCAGCAACAGCATATCCGTCTAAAACATATCCAGACGATCCTGAATAAATTCCACTACTAGAAACATCATACGTATCAGTTTGACCGCGGGTTTGGTCAGTATGGCACGTAACGCATGCAGTTGTATCATTACGACCACCTGATCCATGGAAAATCAAGCCTCTCGTTGTAATGCCTGAAGTTGTAGTAGCCGTAGCATCTTTATGGCAGTTGTTACAAGTATTTACACTGACGATGTCACGTTGTGCTGCTTTTATTTTTCCGGTAGAAGGAATAAAATCATAGATGATTGTTTTTCCATTTGTGAAGTTTAAAGAAGCAATTGCACTACCGGAGCAAGAAGTCTTAGAAGAACAACCTCCGCTCATGCTTGGTTGGTTTGATCCATCGGTATTGTTTGTTCCAGAACCGCGTATTGTTCCGATGCCTATTCCAATTGCAATCCGATGCGGCAAAGTAGAATTATACGTTAGGTCACCTGTTCCGGATTGTCTTGCTGCGGATACTGTCGTTAAGCCGGTAGATGTTCCATTCCCGATATATTCAAAACCTATAAAGTCCTTTGATTTAGTAATATCTCTTATGAAAGTATAAGTATAGGTTCCATCTCCGTTATCAACTATCGTTCCATTTTGATCAGTAGAATTTTTAGCCCAGCCAGCGGTTCTTGCAACTGCTGTTGTTCCAGTTCCATTCATTCCATTTGGCGTGGGAATTGATGTAGTTAAATAGCTTACCCATTTATCCGGAGATCCGTTCGTTCCTGCAACAAATTTTGCAAAGGTAAATTGCAGATTAGCCACTGCAGTTAAGTTAGTGATATAGCTACTTGCAGTTGCATTCGAAACTCCTGTTGATGAATTGTAAGAACCGTCTGTCTTTGTTGTCCAACCAAATCCTTTTAATCTATTTGTTTTTGTAGTTACATAGAAAGTAACTTTCGGAGTCCCCGCAGACATATCCACACTTGTAACAACCCCGCCACTAAAATCTAAAGCCTGGATTGCTGCTCGACCATTTGCAGTTGTAGGATCATAAGTAGTATCCGTTGATAAGTCAAGCAACGGTAATGACTTTGCTAATGCAATCGCATTAGCATTATTTGCCGCTGCGGTTGCATCCACATCTTCAGTTACTGTTTGTGTTCTGAAAAAATTTGCTAACGGCACGAGGATATTTGACAGATTACCTTTTTCTTTATCCTTCTGTAAAGGAGTCTGATTGCAACCAATGCTTAAAAGTAAAAAAACGAGTAGTAAATTTTTCATATAAATCTCCTTATTAAAAATTATCCTCTGATACTTCCTTCGCAAATGAAAAGAATCGGTTGATATTAAAACCAATTGTCCATTCACGATTCCTATAGTCATACTCTCCTCCGCGGAGTAACTGAGTATGCGCCAGAGCGCTACTGTTTGTTACAACCACATTGTAGATATGACCGCCTGATTCATAACTCAAACCAAAGCTGAGTGGAATAGAGTAATATTTAACTGGTTTATCAAAATATACGTTTCTCAAATATACGTAAGCTAAATCACTGCTTTTATAGTAACTGGAATTAATCTGCGTTGCGGTTAGGTTAGTGGAACTACCATATCCTGCTAAGTCAACGGTTGCATAATTTTCACCAATGTAATCTCTTTTGTTAGATAGCAAAGTTTCAAAGAGAAAAGAAATGGATTTATTGATTTGAATTTTTCCACCAATATCTAAACCATATCGATCGTTTGCAAGACCTGGTTTGACAAAATTTCTATGCGAAAACATAGGAGATGCCTGTAAAGAGAATCGCTCTCCGAAACGTCTGGAAATTATAACCGATCCCAGGTAACTAGTTCTATCAGAGTAAGTAAGCTCGTAGGAATTTAGTTTCTTTTTTAAAGCTTCATCTACTACCGGATAACCGCTGCTAGGCGGAAGAATGTAAGGTCCCATATTAGCAGTTTGTTTTTCTGTCTCGAGTCCTACCGATCCAAAAATAGCAATCGAAACTGGAAAAGAATTCGTCTGAGGCATGATGAAATACTTTGATCTCGCTTCATATGTTTTAAATGCGGTTACTCTTGAGAAACCAAGCGAAAGTTTATCTGTCAGACCATAGTCCAGAGATAATTGTGTATTAGCCCCTTTATCCAGTCCAAAAAAATCATACTCAGTAGACTTGGCACTTCCAAACCTATGGTTAAAAATAAAGTTCAAAATGTCTTTCTGCAATGGTTGCGCAGTCGGCATATGAATTAGGTTCGGACCTTTAAACGCAGGTGGAGCAACTTTGGCTTTGTCTTCTGGTATTTCAGCAGGAGTAGATACTTCCGTCGGCTCTTCAATTTTTTTGCTTGGTTCTTCCGTTATCTTTACATCTTTTGCTGCATCATCTTGAGGCTTGGTTTCCTCTACAGTTTTTTTTGATTCTACCGGCAAAGTATCTTTTGCCCCTTCTGGTGTTTTGGCATCTGCGGGTAATGTGTTTTTTGCCGCACTATCAGGGGTCTTTCCCTCCTCTACAGGCTTTTTAGAATCTGGAGAGGAAGTTTCTTTTGCGGATGAATCTTTGGCATTCTTAGAAGTCTTAGTAACTTCTGTTACAGTTTTTTTGTCAGGCAAAGGCTTTTTCTTCTTAGTTTCCTTTGCCCCGACAAAAGTTAAAGATGTTAAAATTAATACCAAGATTAGCTTTTTCATTTTGCGCTCTTTAGCTCCAGTTTTATCTTAAGCTCAACAATTTCGCTAACCTTTGCGAGCTTAATGTCTGGAACTGCAATTTTATAATCATTTAAGTTTACTTTAAATCCTGCCGTTAGAAGATACCCGCTTCCAGATTCTGAAGGAGTTACCACGCCTTCTATCTCTACATTGTCTTTAATGGTTCCGTGTATTGTCATTTTACCGGATACTTTTGCTTTGCCGGTAGCAGGATCATAAGAAATGACTGTTCCTTTGTAGTTTGCGGTAGAAAATTTTGCAGACTCAAGATAAGTTTCGTGCATTCTATCATTGGCAAATTTGTATTGTCCGTCTAGAGCAAAACTGTCCAGCGTAATGTCCATATTAATTTCGAAAGTTTTTGCTTTCATATCAATATTACCACTAATTTGTTTTGCAAGACCGACCATTTTGGAATCAGTCCCAGCCATTGTTTTAATCAAAGTAAAAAGCATTTTACCTGAATCGACTTTTAATTTATTTTCAGTAATGGTTGGACCTGCGGATAATGAACTGTATGCTAAAAAAACTATCAAGCTTACTATTCCAAAAAATTTGTTTTGTGTTTTCATTTTATTCTCCTTATGAATACAATAAGTTCTTATTTCACTGCTCTCAATTCTATTTTAATTTTCAATTTTACTATTTCACTAACCTTTGTAAGTTTTGTATTAGGAACTTCAATA
>JANYCR010000180.1 GCA_025360185.1 Leptospiraceae bacterium
CTTCGAAAGCGTTGTATTCATATCTTCGTTCGCAATCTCTCCCTTTTTAGGAGATTCTAAATTCCAGTTTTTTGTTTTTCTGATTTCATAGTTATTTCCTGCCTTCTTGAGAGTAATACCAATTATCTCCTCAGAAGTAAGACCGGCAGGAGAAATTTTCTTATTTAGAAAATGAGTAAAATCAGCCCTGTTTGTCAGAGCTTTTAAGTTTTCCTCTACTAAATAAATATCGTCTGAATCTTTCCATTTCACATGAGAGCTATTTGCATCGGAGACTGCAACAGCGCCAACTAAGAAGTAGCCAATTGAATTCGTATTATCAAAGATTTCTATTTTAATTTCATCTTCATTGAATCCATATTCATCTGATTTTTCTTTAGAGGAGCTAACAAGTGTATACTTACGAGAGTTTGCAATAGATTTTAAAAGTGTTTCCATTCTTTCTTTATCAACTGTTAGGGATTTTCCTTTCGCAATCATACTCCAGTCATCGTTTACTTTGTTTAACTCAAATTTAGATTCGGGAACTTTGGATTTTTCAATAGTAATTTTAGTAATTGGTGTGCTAGTATTAAAGAATGGACTAGCTTTATCATAGCTACTGATTCTAAATCCAAACGGGTCTTTTACGATTAAGATAAGTAAAAGAAAAACAATATTAGCCGTTGTGAGTGTTAAGGCTACATTACCCATACAAAATTGAAAGATTTTATTATAATATTCTAATATAGATTTCATAAAAATTACCTTTTACCAGAAGATCTTTTTTTGAGACGAAAGAAGGCATAGATACTAATTCCAACTGGAAGAAGTAGAATGTTAATAAAGCTATAGATAAACTTTTCAGTCTTAGTTACATCTTTTAAATTCTTTGTATAAACTTGCTTAGATCTAAGAGAAAGCATATCTGTATCGCCTCCTAATATATCTATCAGGTTTAGCACAAAACTAAGATTAGCCCTAAATAGAGGAAGATAGTCGTTTGTCGCAAGCATATCGGACAGAAGATAAGGACTTCCAAAGACTACAATCTGGCTTTTCTTTCCTTCTTTGGTCTTATCAATAAATGCTTCGCTTACTTCTTTTGGAATAGTCTCAGCAGTAAAGAAAGATTTTAGATTTCCTTCCACATGAAGACCTAGCACAAAATTCGTATTTTGCGCATTGATTGGTTGCTTGGCTACTTTTTCTTCGTTTACGATTACAAATTCCGCACGTTTATCTGCTTTTTTTGTGCTTTCAACCAGAGTTGTAAATACTGCACTCGGTTGTTTATCAGCTTTCACATCTAACGAAGAAGACCAGGGAAGTAGAACTGCACTTGCATTTTTTGTGAATGCACTTTTTGCATTAATAGAGCCACTTTCTTTTCTTGGAATAAGCCAGAGCGGGTAATGAAAAGCTTCCGCATTCGGGTTTGTCAATTGCTGGAAAATAGAGGTCACTGCGTAAGAATCATCTGGCTCTAAAATCATATCCGTTCTGACTTCAAACCCGTAATGAGAAAGAAAAGAATTCATTGATTTTACCTCTGGTGCAGGTTGGGCTAATCCTTCGTTGCCGCCGCCCATCATGGCAGCCATTTGATTTTGTTGACCGCCCATTTGAAAGTTAAATGTCTTGGCTAGTATTACTAGATTGCCTCCGCGCATTAAGAATTGGTCGATGTAGTATTTGCCCTTATCCGTTAAATCTGGTGAGCCTATCCAGAGAAGAGTTTTAATTTCATCTGGAATGCTTTCCATATTTACATTGATTTCTTGAATCTCTCCGTTTTCAGGAGCAAACGCCCTGTGAACAAAAAGTCCAAATGTATCCTTGCCCATTCCCTGTGTTTGTTCTGGAGCAAGAAATGCGCCTGTTGTTTTTAAAATGGCAACGGACGAAGAATTATTCTTCTTTAGCATTTTCTTGAGAGAGGATAACACCTGGTATTCGATTGCCTCTGCAAAGTAGGCGTTTGGAATTACTGTTGACTTGGAGCCTACAGTCAGCTTAATTCCAAAGTAGGCTTGCTTGATTTCGACAGAGCCTCTTTCTTGTTGGTTTAATTGCGCCGGTTTAATGCCTGCTTCCGTAGCTTTCTTTTTATCTGATTCATTTGAATCTGGATCGTGGAATCTAAGCTCTACTTTTTTACGATTGACATTTGCGATTTCTTTGATTAGCTCCTTCGTGAGGTTAAGACGGGCTTTGTGCTCACCCGGAACATCAGAGGAATAGAAGGCGTCTATGTATAATTTCTCTGGAAGATTTTGTAAAACTTTCTCTGTGCTGTCGGTGAGGTTAAAACGGTTTTCCCTCGACAAGTCTTTACGACAATAGAAATCACTAATTAGAAAGTTAAACAAAAAGAAACTAAGAAATGTGCTTACTGAAATAAATTTATAATTCTTATCTAGCTTATGAAATAATTCTATCATCTTTTACCTCGAATTACAAAAACATTTAGAAATAAAATTACTTTGATAAATGTAATAAAATACAATACATCGCGCGGGTCAAATACTCCCATTCGAAACGATTCAAAATGCTGTGAGAGTGAGAGAAATGCAATGAAACCACCTATGAAATTTCCAAAGAATTTTAAGATAGGCTGATAGCCCATGATGAACATGAGAAAGCAAGCGAGGAGTGTGAGTATGAAAGCAGAAATTTGATCGCGTGTGAGTGAGGAAATGATTAGCCCGATGCTGATATACGCTCCACCTAAGAGGATACTTCCTATATACCCCATGAAGACTAGCCCAAAATCCAAGTCACCGAGGATACGCACTGTTAGTGGGGCGAGTAGGGTGCAAAGGATAGTAACCGTTAAGAACATCCAGGCAGATAGAAATTTTCCAATTACGATTTCATAATCTCGAATGGGTAATGTCATTAATACTTCAAGGGTTCCTGATTTTTCTTCTTCCGACCAGATACGCATTGTAATTGCCGGGATGAAGATGATGTATAGAAGTGGTATCCAGGAAAAAAATTGTTCAAGACTTGCGATTTTTAAATCCCAAAAAGAATTTCCTCCGAGTCCGTAGAAAAATAAAAAAGAAATAAGAAGTAAAAAAAACGCGCTAAAAATATACCCGATAGGAGTGTTGAAGTAAGTAGAAGATTCTTTACGAAAAATGGTTTTGATATTATTCATCTTATTTCCTTGTTAGCTCCTCGAAAATGGATTCGAGAGAACGTTTGAAAACTTTTAGCTCTCTGACTTGTAGATTGGATTTTGCAAGAGCGGCAAATACTGATTCCGGTTTTAACTCTGTCATCTGCACTAAATAGCCTTTGAAGCCTGCGTCGTTTGCTTCTGGAAATTCTTCTACACCGAGGAAAGGCTGTGCAGTAAAGAGAGGCTTCACTTGATTTAACTCTGCACTCACTTGAATGGAAACAGAATGACCGGAGTGTAGATTTTTTACAGAGGAATTTGCTACTATATTTCCCGCATTTATAATGATTACTTCGTCGCAAATATCTTCTACTTCTTGCAAGATATGAGTCGAAAGAATGAGAGTTTTTTCTTTGCCAAGACTACGAATCAGCGCCCTGATATGCGAAATTTGGTTTGGGTCAAGTCCCGATGTAGGCTCATCTAAAATAATAATTTCTGGATCGTGAATAAGTGTTCCGGCTAATGCAACACGCTGTTTAAAACCCTTAGAAAGAAAACTAATCGGAGTAGTATAATGCGAAGATAGCTCACAAATCTCTACCATTTTATCAATGCGTGACGGCTTATCCTCTTTAGCCACACCCCGAATATCTGCCATATAATTTAAGTATTCGCTAATCAACATCTCCGGATAAAGTGGAGCGGATTCTGGTAAGTAGCCAAGCTTTTCTTGAACCACAATCGGGTCTTCTAAAAAAGCATGATTGCCATAATAAATAGAGCCAGAACTCGGCTCGAGGTAGCCTGTAAGTAAGCGCATAGTCGTTGTTTTGCCCGCGCCATTGGGTCCGAGTAGACCAGTGATGACTCCCGGTTTTACTGAGAAGGAGATGTTATTCACGGCTACTTTGTCTTGAAATTTTCTAGTTAAATTTTCTACACGTAACATTCTGATACACCTTGATTAGAACAAAATTGTAGAAAAGGGCGTG
>JANYCR010000023.1 GCA_025360185.1 Leptospiraceae bacterium
GCTTTTAGCAATCTTTAAAATTACAGTCTGTGAATTATCTGTATTAATCGCTCTATGAAGAATAGTCTCATGTCCTTCATAGATTTTTTCTATTATTTCAAATTTATTTATTCTCATAATTATACCAAAGTGAATTAGTTCAATTATCAACGCTATCTATATAACTAAAGAGAGTCTTTCTATCCCATGGTTTATTTAAGATAGCAAGCATTTGATTCGAATTCCGTAAAGAATCTAGAGTATCTTTATCAGCCTGCCCAGTTATCATAATCAAATTAATTTCAGGGTATTTTTTTTTGATAATTGTAAATAGCTCATCACCCTTCATGCTAGGCATATGCCAATCTGAAATAATGACTAAAACTTTGACACCGTCTCGCATTAGTTCATCTACTATGAGTATAGCATCTTCCGCAGATAGAGATGTTTCAATTATAAATTTATCTTTGTATGAATTTCGAAGCTGTGCTTTCAAAGACATTAAAATGATGGCTTCATCATCCACACAAACGATAGCCTTATTAGATGTTTCAACCAATTGTATACCCCATTACAGAAACTAGTCTGATTAAAATTAGCGTCAACATATTTTTTCTAAATAAGCTTTCCAATCGCAATTATACATAATTTATAAAGTAATAATGTAACATGGATAAAGGAGTAAATTAAATTTCAATATCAAGTATAACAGGTGCATGGTCTGATACGATAAGAGATTGATCAATGCTGCAAGAGCGGATACTCTTTGTTAAATTCTTAGTAGTAAAAAAATAATCAATACGCCAACCTTTATTGTTTTTTCTTGCGTTAAAACGATATGTCCACCAAGAGTATTCATGCAGCTTATCTGAATTAGCTACACGAAAAGCATCTACCATTCCACTTTCTAGAAAGTCCGTGACCCATTTGCGCTCTTCTGGCAGATAACCACTATTTTTCTCATTTCCTTTAGGATTATGTATATCAATTGGAGTATGTGCTATATTAACATCTCCGCATATAATGAGTTTCTTATACTTTTTTTCCCACTCTGCTTTTTTCTTTAAGTAATGATCTAAAAATTCCATTTTTATAGTCTGACGCTCTTCTCCCGATGTACCGGATGGAAAGTATGTATTTATAAATGCGAAGTTTTTAAATTCGATTAAAATACTTCTACCTTCAGCGTCATATAATTTATGACCAAGTCCAATTTCATATGATTTTGGTTTTTGTTTTGTGAAAATTGCAGTTCCACTGTATCCTTTTTTTTGAGCGCTAAAAACAAATGGAATATAACCTAACTCTTCAAAAAATTCTAAATTCATTTGAGATGCTTCTGCCTTTATTTCTTGGAAGGCGAGAATATCTGCCTTTTGTTTTTTAATGTAATCGAATAAACCTTTTGTTTTTGCGGAACGAATTCCATTGCAATTAAGGGTAATTAATTTCATGCTGAATATTTTCCTTTTCTAATATGAATCTTTAAAATCACTAGTTATTATGGCTATTAAAATTAAGAAAATCAGTATAAAAAATGAAACGGATTATATAGATATATTAAAAAGAGCAAAGGGTGATATCTCGGAAGCTTTTGATGTAGTAATTCCTATTTTAAAAGATGTTGAAAAAAATGGAGATGAGGCAATTAGCCGTTATACGGAAAAGTTTGACAAGATAAAATTAAACCAATTTAAAATCAATACAAGAGAAGTGGAAGCCAATATTCCTGCAGATTGGAAACTCGCACTTGAGAAAGCAAAATCAAACATACGTCAATTCCATGCGGCACAATTAAAAACAAAAACAGAAATTACCATAAGTGGAAATAGACTGGGCATCAAATATACGCCAGTAGAATCAGTAGCCGTTTATGCGCCGGGGGGTAAGGCTCTTTATCCGTCGTCTGTATTAATGGGTGCAATACCGGCTAAGATTGCTGGAGTTAAAAATGTTTCCCTCATTACGCCACCTTCTAAAGAAGGCGGATTGAATCCAGTCTTACTATATGCTGCTCAAATAGCAGGGGTGGATACTATTTATACAGTTGGTGGTGCGCAGGGCATAGCAGGATTAGCTTATGGAACAGAAACAATTACAAAGGCAGAATTTATCGTAGGACCTGGAAATCGTTATGTCACTGCCGCAAAATCTTACTTAGCCGGAGTAGGACAAATAGGAATAGAAAGCCCTGCCGGACCAAGTGAAGTTTTAATCATTGCAGATAAGACTGCTAATCCACAGTGGGTTGCATGCGATATGCTTTCCCAAGCAGAACATGGAGAAGACTCAGTCGCAATTCTCGTTACCGATTCAGAGGAGCTTGCAAAAAATGTAGATTTAGAATTAAAAAAAGCATTAGCGAGTAGACCCAAGCGTCGCGAAATGAAAGCGCGCGCGATTGATGATAATAGTTATATATTAATATTTCCTAATATAGATGAAGCAATTGACTTTTCTAATCTATATGCTCCCGAGCATTTGGAAATTATCACTCAAAATTATGAAAAAGATTTTGAGAAAATTATACATGCAGGATCAGTCTTCCTTGGACCTTATTCTCCTGTTGCGATGGGGGATTATATCTCAGGAACAAACCATGTTTTGCCGACTGCTGGTGGTAGTAGAATTTATTCATCACTTGGCGTTGATACATTTCTTAAACGAGTTACTTACCAAGAAATTCGCTTAGCACCATTAAAAGAATTATACCCTTATGTAAAAATACTTTCAGAAATTGAGGGACTAGACGAGGAACACGGAACTTCTGTTTATCTGCGAACTCTCTGAAATTTCTTGCCACAGAGTCACGGAGAGTTTATTTGATTTTTTATCTGAAGTTTGAAAGAATTTTAATATATTATTAAATCGTGTAAAACTTCTAATATATTTTCTTTCTCTATGACTCAGTGCCTTTAGCATTAGCGTGGCAAAATAACTTAAGTAAAGAAATATTTTCCTAAAATAAAAAAACTGCTTTACAAATTTTTAAATTGCTTTATAAGGTCAACTTCGCACAGCTCATAGGCTTTTATTTCTGGAGGAAAAATGGAACTCAAATTTAGAGAGAAGGGCAAACACAAGATTGTTCGATTAATTGGAAGTATGGATATTTACACTGCCTCAAAAGTAAAGAAAGAGATTACGCAAATCATTGATGATGAAGAATGCGAATCGATTGTTTTTGATATGTCAGAGGTTCATCATATGGATTCTTCTGGCATCGCACTTCTAGCAAACATTCAAAAAAAAATGAAATCTGCTGGAAATAAATTTGGTCTTTTAACACCGACTAATGATATTATGGGAGTATTGAAGCTTTCTTCACTTGATACTTTCTTTACTATTTATCAATCCGATTTGCAAATTACTTGAACTTATATTTCAAGTTCCTATTTGCTATTTAGATTTTATTTAATGGGGATTAGAGTTTGCGAGTGAAGGGACTTGAACCCCCACACCTTTCGGCACCAGAACCTAAATCTGGCGTGTCTGCCAATTTCACCACACTCGCATGAGACTATGATTTAGCGTTTGACTTTTATGTCAAACGCTAAATAGATTATCTAAATGACTACAGTGCCAATAAAAGAAAAAGCCGAAACTAAAGTGTTTATTGTAGAAGATGACCCAACGATTCACATGCACCTGGAGTTCATGCTAAAAAATAAAGGTTACCTTGTAGTCGGATCTGCGGCAAATAGTAATGATGCGATTGAATCTATTCGAGTGACAAATCCAGATTTAATTCTAATGGATGTTTCCATTGAAGGGGAACTGGATGGTATAGATACTGCACTCATTATTAAAGAAGAGTTTGGTAAGCCCGTTGTATTTATAACTTCTTTTTTTGATGAAAATACAATTGCACGTGCAAAAATTGCCACTCCCTATGGATATTTAATCAAGCCAGTTTCACCTAAAGATTTATACATTGCTATAGATATTTGCCTATACAATCACTCGATGGAAACTCAACTAAAAGAGAATGAAGAGTGGTTCTACACAAGTCTGGGAAGTATAAGCGATGGAATTATTACCATTGATAAAGATGAAAAAATAAAGTTTATAAACCAGAGTGCAGAAAAACTCTTAGGGCATACAAATTCTATGATTGGTGAATTTTTAAATACTGTATACAATCCAATTCGCGAAAAAGTTGATGCAGTAGATATGAGCACAGAATATTTATTTCTAAATCAACAAAAGGATAATATCTATTTACCGCAAAAGGATGGAACAAAGGTTTTCTTAGAAGAAACGGTTCGACCAATCCAGGAAAATAGAACGGGTAATACCCTGGGCAAGATTATAGTTTTTAAAGATATTTCGAAGCGTTTATATCTTGAACATAAAATTGTAATTCGCCTCCGCTACGAAATTGGGGTAAGTAATTTTTCAAAGGTATTACTTTCCCCATTCACAAATTTAGAAACTTTAAATACCTCTTTTCGTGATTTACTTTCTTTTTTAAACATGACTCGTGTAAGCTATTCAAACATTTCTGAAATTGGATATGAAACCTATTTTTCTGTTAATGAGGAAACAGTAGCTAATGATACTATTCCTCTCTCAATCGGATACCCTGATGATTTTAAGCTTTACCTGCAAGATTCAGTAGACATTCTCAGGAGTAATAATTTACTTTTTGGAAATCTAAATTCTTTCCCTGAACAACTAAGAACTACAATTTCTTTTCGAGGGATAAAATCTTTTATCTTAATTCCAATATTCTATCAACATTCTTTAGATGGCTTTGTTTTTTTTGAAGATACCATGCAAGTAAGAGATTGGCCTGAAGAAGATTTGCAAATCTTTCGTATCATTGGAGATTTAATCTCTACTTTTATAGAAAGAACTCGAAATGAAAATTTAATCAAAAACCATCGTGACTATTTAGAAAAGCTAGTAGAAGAAAAAACAAGTGAATTACAAAACACAGTAAAACTTGCCCAGGCTGCAAATATTGCTAAAAGTGAATTCTTAGCAAACATGAGTCATGAACTAAGAACTCCGCTTAATTCCATTATTGGATTTTCGAAGCTCATTCGTTTACCTGAGGAATTTAATAAAGAACAAGAATTTTTAGGTTATATCAATAGTGCCGGAAATCATTTGCTAAAATTAGTAAATGATATCCTTGATATTTCAAAGATGGAGTCAGGAAAAATGCTAATCGTAAAAGCAAATTTTCAACTCTACGATTCTCTTCTCAATTCTATTTTAATCATGATGCCGCAAGCAACAAAAAAAAATATGAAAATACTTCAACCAGAAAAACTTGATATCCAATTTTATGGCGATGAAAAAAGAATCAGACAGGTATTCATTAATTTTCTATCTAATGCAATTAAGTTTACTGGAGAAAATGGGCTAATAGAGATTATACTCAAAAATACTGGTGACTATGTAGAAATTTCATTCAGAGATACTGGTGTTGGAATTAGCATCGAGCATCAAAAATTTATCTTTGATAAATTTTATCAGGTAGGTCAAATCATGTATTCTGAAAATGAAGGAACTGGTTTAGGTCTTTCCATTTCAAAGCATATAGTTGAAACCCATGGAGGATTAATTTTACTTGATAGTGAACCGGGAAAAGGATCAACGTTTACTATCCGTTTACCGCTAAAAGTCTAACGTATCAGAAATGCTTTCCGATTTAGATTCACTCTCAGAAACTTGACCTAAATAGCAAAACTTACATCCATAAATATGAACTGGTCTGCGTCCATTTAGACCAAAAGCATCTTCCATGTAGGCATATAAGAATTCAGTTTTTTTAAGTCCCGTTCCACAAACCGGGCAAATGCGTGGGCGTTGCACATTCTTATCCCAATTTTTCCCATAAACTTTTTTGGGATCTGCTCCCTGAAATGCTTCTTCTTTTTTTTCTCGCTCTAATTTTTCTTTATCGATTCTTTTATCTTCGGAGGAATAGAAGAACATGAGGATAATGCCAACAAGTATCAAGGTAAATAAAATAGAAAAAAAACTTAGCATCGTTTTAAAAACTTAGATAGGAATTAATTTTATTTGCCATTGTTTCAGGGACTTTGAAACCACCGTCTTGAACACGCTCAATATATTTTTTGAATGAATAAGAATGTTGTGAAGAATGAATTAATCCGAGAAAACAATCTGCTAGGGAGCTTTCGATTCCATCGCATAACTCTGCGTCTTCCTCTAGTCTCTGTTCATATTGGTAGAGTAACTTACGATTAATCCCGCGACAGATAGATCTGTAAAAACCAAACTTAATTAATGCAAGGGAATTAAAATTTCTAATTTTTAAATCATAATCTAGTTGTGATAAGTTAATGCAGTCCACAACTTGAACAGGGTAGGACTTACTTGAATATTCGTAAACAAGTGTATTAATCAAAAGATTTTTATATAAATTCAAGCGCGTACAATTTTCGTGATCGCAATCACCAATTCTTCCTGGGTCACAATTTAAATACATAACTACATCTGTGTCGGAATGTTCTGTTGCCTGTCCAAAATTAACTGAGCCCATTAAATCAAATGCAATTGTATCCCCTGAAGATTCAATTAAAGAAACAAAACGTTTGAAATCATTTATTCTATTGCGGGAAACGGTTGTTTCATGTCCGCGAAAAAATTTTTTCAATCCGTTAAATTCCTTAATGATCGGATGGTTTTGAAAACGTTTAATGCCCATTATCTTCTCACAAACTCTTCTTCTGTTATTGGGGAATTTTCCATAATATAATCTAACTTAAGTATTTTTTCTCTTGTATCTACTTGCATTAAATGTGTTTTCGTTCCTTCGATTAATCTAAATAATCCGACAGAACTAACTAATTTATTCTCAATTGTAATCTCTGCAAAAAAACCACCAGGCTGAAATCCGTAAACAGAATCAACTGCACCAAAATTAGACGGATTTAAAAAAACAGTTTTTCCTTTCTTTAAAATTCCCTGGTCTTCATGCACATGTCCTGAAACTACAAGGCTTGGTTTTTTTTCTGCATCGTCTAAGTATCTACGAATTCCCTGTGAGCCAATATTTCCGAAACCGGGAATCTTATCCAAAAACCCATAAGCGGGATCGTGGATCATTGCAATATCTGGTAGTTCCTCTTTAAAGAAATCTTCTGGTTCACTGTAAGACTGTCCATGCTTATTGTATTCATGAAATTTAACGGCTAACTTTTGCGGAATTCCCGAAGTAGAAATAGGTGCTCCACCGTAGCCAGCAAATTTTAATCCATCATATTGCATTGATTTTCTATGAATATCGAGTTCATAGAGTGCAGTGTATTGTAAATCTATGTCATAATTTCCAGGAAGTAAAATGCAAGGTGAATCCGCGTAAGCCTTAATCAGACGATCAATTAACTGATACTTTTCTTTCATCGTTTTTGCTGCCTGGTTAAATAACTCTCTGTAGCGAACGGAAGATTGCTGTATGTCGTCAGAGTATTTATTCGAGAAGCGGATAACACGTGTTGCATAGTCGTACGGAGTAATATCTTCTCCTGCATTCTTTGCAAGAATTTCAAGTTCTTCTTGATAGGTACAAAATTCTATAATTCTATCATCACTAAAAAAGGCTTTATAAATAATATCACCCGAAAGCATATAGAGATTAGGCGAAGTCTGTTGAAAGACTTCCTTCATTCCCTTGAGACCATCATGAATATCTGTGAGATAAATTATTTTCATTTAAATTCCAAAATCGTTAATAAATGAATCTACGTCTAAATGAATTGGTTCTACTACTACAATGTCAATTCCAAATATATCCATTAGAGATTTTACAATAATATTAGAACGAACATAGAAGAGGATTTTGTGATTATGCGCAGAAAGCTTTTTAATTTCTATATTGTGAGCAGTGTTTATTTTGTTTAGGAAATAATCTAGATTTACCCTTATTTCATTATGTAAACGGGTAAGACTTAAAAAATTTGGAAATAATTTTACAATGGTTTCAAGAATATACCGCTTGTGAAAAATATCAAATCTGGAAATAAAACGCACTAAGTCAAATTTTCTTGGACGACCATCCCAGATTTTAAAATTGGAAATTTTGAAACGTACATGATTATGACGAACCCAAATAGGAGTTAACTCAACAATATAATTTACACTATCAATACGAAAGAATTTTGCGAGTGGGTAATACTTTGTAATAAAATTTCCTTCTAGATAAACTTTCCCTTTGTTTGAATCTATCGTAAAAGTATCTAGCTTTTCTGTTTCTTCTACAACTTGCAAAAATAAAAGCTCATTAATATACCTCAAGTTGAGACTAACCTTATAATCCCCTTTTAACTCGTCAGCAGCATTTAGTAGTATATCAATTGATTTTTCTGGCTGAAACAAATCCCAGATGGGAGTAGTCATAATTTGCTCAGTAGTCTTAAGCACTTGCCCTAATTTTCTACCTGCCTTGCGAACAAAAAATTCAATCATATAAGTATTCTCATGATTTCCAGTTTCAACCTGAAATCAATCGTTAATTTCTAACAAAATGCAAAAAGGCTTAGTTTTTCTTGACACTATAGAGTGACTTTCCTAACTTGTGAACGTGAAAAAAAAAATAATCTCTCTTTTAATATTTCTAAGCGTATTCGGCTTTCTTTCTTGTGGAAAGGACAGAAAAAAACAGCTACTATCAGATATTCCGCAAACAGACCTTATGAAATTTCCGGCTAACTTTCTTTGGGGTACATCAACAGCAGCAGAGCAAATGGAAGAAACACCAGACAGCGACTGGGGAAAGTTCATTCAAGATGCCTATAAAAATAAACGATTTGAGACCTCTGGCGTTGGAATTGCTAAAGCCGGTCATATTCATAACCTTGGAAATTATACTAAGGAAGAAATTTTAAAGAAAACAAATCATAACCAAATGTATAAAGAAGATTTCGAAATGGCAAAGAATATGAAGCATAACGCCTACCGTTTTTCAATCGCCTGGGATAGAATTTTTCCGAGAGCCAATATGCGAGAGCCGGATAGAGAGGCTATTCTCTATTATAAAAATTTAATTGCATCAATGAAGGCTAATGGTCTTTTTCCGCTACTTACTTTATTTCATTTCTCAAGTCCTGCCTGGTTTTGGGAAGAAAAAGATGGAAAAGTTGGATGGGAAAGAGACGATGCACTACAGCAATATGAAAAATTCTTACGTGTCATAGTTGAAAACTTTGGTGCCGATATTGAGCATTGGTGTACGCTCAATGAGCCAATGGTATTTATTTTGGGTGGCTATATGGAAGGAGTTTTTCCACCTCTTCAAAAAAGAAAAGAAATTCCAGAAATCATTCCAGTGATGTCTAGACTTTTGCATATGCATGCTCTTTCTAGAAAAATCATAAAAGAATCAGATGCTAAACTCGGTAAAAAAAGCATAATCGGGTTTACAATGCATACCCGCGCATTCGAGCCTTATCGTAATTATGCGCCATTAGATAGAATCATTGCGGACAAAGTAGAGCAAGCTTTTATCTGGGATTTTATTGATGCAACTAAGACTGGAATATTACAAGTTACTAATACAGATTATAAAGAAGAAATTCCTGGTCTTAAAGATAGTCTTGATTACTTAGGAATTAATTATTATGGTAGATACTATATTAAATCAAACATTCTTACTCCTGCAAAATTCGAAACTTTATTTGCTGACCCAGAAAGTAAAAAAGAAATTGTAAATGATCTAGGTTGGGAAGCATATCCATTAGGATTCTCTTATATACTTTCCAAGGCTTATGAAAAATACAAATTACCAATCTATGTATTAGAAAGTGGAACTGCGGATAAGGAGGATAATGATGTTAAGCGACAGGCAAACCTCGTTACCCATATTGCAGAAATTTGGAATCTAAACAATTCCAAGAAAGCGGATATTCGTGGTTATATCCATTGGTCACTGATCGATAACTTCGAATGGGCAGAAGGCTTTGAAGCAAAATTCGGACTTGTAAAAGTAGATTATCACAATAATTATAAACGCATACCAAGACCAAGTGCGAAGCTATATACTGAAATTATCGAAAAAGGAATTTCAAAACAAATGCTCGAAACATATAGTAAGGATTATAGATGATTGGTTGCCGCAGAGGTGGCACAAAGAAATTTTGGATACCTTCAATCGGAAGACTTTTTGTCAGGGGTTGTGTAAAAACATTATTTTCTCACAGAGCACACGGAGAACACAGCGAAAAGAGTCAATAGCGTTAGCGAAATCAATACTCTCAGTGAACTCTGTGCCCTCTGTGAGAGATGTTTTCTTTGCTTTTACACAACCCCTCCAGAGTGAATTTGAATTTTTCTTAGAAAGGAAAATATTTTTATCATTCTAGATTCCTGCCTATGCAGGAATGACTATATAAAAACGGCTATTTCTTCCCCAATTATTCCTTTGATAGAATTGATTTTTCTGTTTTGGAAATAATATCTTTTGCGAAACGCTCGCTGAACCCAGAAAGAAATCCAATGATGGCAAAGAGATATTTATCATTTTCCGTATTAATATTAAGAGGAATAAACCCTGACATTACAAGCGCGGAAATAAAAATCGAGAAGATAACACCGATTAGAGGTTTAAAAAAACCGGTCAAAAATAAAACTCGGTGATCATTCACATCGTAAAATTTTGTTTCGGCATTGGTAAGTCTTGTTGCCATGCTGAGAACACTTCCCCAACCAGCACTAAGCACTGTAATTAATATAAGAGGCAGGTTTAAATTTAGATTGCTTACAAGATCATTGAGTAATTTATAGCCGAGGAAAACAGCGATATGCCCAACAATCGTCGTAACAAACATTCCGAACAATACAATTGAAAGTGGGGAATTGAGAGTAAAAAGAGAACGAAATAAAAAACTACCCACTTTGACGTTAACCGAAAGGCGATCTTCTAAATCAGCAATCAGTAAGTCAGCTAATTCTAGATTTGGCTTTGCCTTAGTGAGAGTAACCATTGCCATTTCTGCTTTTTGTAAAAGTAAAAAGTTATTCGATTTTTCAATATCAGAAAGCAAATGAATTAAACGTGCTAAATTTTTTTCTAGAGAAGGTTCAATGTCTTTCTCCAATCTCTTTAAAATTAAATTACTTAAACGGTTTAATTTTTCTGTATGTGCTTTTTCGATATTCATTTACATAGCCTCAGTTTAACGAATTCTTACCTGTAATTGAAAAATGACAAGCAATAAATTAAGACAAAAGATTTACCACCGATTAAGACGATGCACACCGATAAAAGAGCGATATTAATTGGTTTATTTTAATTCTTTTCAGTGAAATAAAATGGCAGAAAAAGTAATGCTGAAATTAAAAAAGTAATTCCCTCTAGAGAAAGTAAATACCAGGGATAAGGACCTAGATGATTTAGAAATGTATTGTTATACGTTGGTTTTGATATAAACATATAGTTTGCGTCTACTAGCGAGTTAACCCCAAAGACGAAAGCGCCAAATATATTGAGGAATATAAGCATTTTCCCTAACGATATAAGCTTGGGACGAAATTCCCAAATCCAAACCATGAATAGACTCGCCATAATGATGGCTGCATGAGAAATAAAGAAATGATAAAAGCGAAAATGCGGAAAACCGAGCCAGAGTTCAGGTGAAGCTATAGCAACTAACGCACCACCAACTCCTGTAAAATAAACTATTTCAAAAATTCTATAGCTCCGCAGGATAAGCATGATTATACTCATTAGAATCGAAAAATCACAAAGCTGTAAAGGAAGTCCATACTCTATCTTCCAACTATTCGTTGTAATATACCAGTATTGTAGTAAAATTTCTCCTGCTAATAAAACGAACGCGATTACATAACGAAAATTTTTTTCTGTTCTTTGATTTTCTTTTATTCGTTTTCGAAAATTATAAAGCAATAATGCACAAATCACCGTGAGGATAATTGCCATTAGATGAGACATTGAAAACATCTCAAAGCGGGGTTCCATTGAGTAGAAGTTAAATAGGTTCATGGGTTCATATGTCAGTTCGAGCAGCAGCATCCAAGCTAGCGTTAGTCGAGAACTACAAAACTAAAAAGCGTCATTTATCAGTAGTTCTCGACCCTGCTCGAACTGACAATGTCTTTTCTAATTAAAATTTATACCGTAATAATGGAATTTCTAAAACTTAATTTGTCATTCTAAATTTTCTCTTTCAAGCGTATAAATAGAATTAGATATTTATTCAGAATCTTATTCATAATTGCTAAAATATTTTGTTACATTCAAGTCTTTTAAACCTGTAGGCTTAAAATCGGGATTACACTGCGGAGGTTCTGATTTTGTTCTTTTGCGTTTCAGCCACCCATCTCTAGACTCTGCAATCATACTTTTGAAATCATAATCTTTGAATCTCGAAATATTATTTGAGTTATAATTGGGCAATTGGGAAATAGTTTGACATGGTTGAAATTGAAATTTAGTAAAGCTACAACCACCATTGGATGCAAGCGGTGTGATTTTATTTAAACCTAATAGCTTACAAGATTCTTCCCATTTAAATTCTAGCTGATTTTCGGTAATAGACCATTTACCTTTAGTATATCCGTATTCTGCACAATTCCAATCATCATAATCACTTCTTATCACAATCCCATTTTTACAAATGAAAAAGTAACTCGAAATTCTCGAACCTCCTTCCAAAATAAGTCCCGTTACATTTGCATCTTGGATTTCTATATCTGGCAAAGTAAATGCGATAATTTTCTTTTTCCACCTCCATCTATCTGTCTCTCTCACATTACTCAAATCAGGGTCTTTTTCCATATATTCAAATGCTTTGTAACCTTTCTGAATTGCCTTTTCTAAATATTTGTAAGTATTTTCTTCATCGTTTAATAGGCTGTAGGCGCAGGCAATATTATATAGAACTAATTCAGGTCGTTTGTATTCTAGCTTTAATGAAATTTGATATGCTTTGATTGCATCCTGGAAACGTCTCGCGCTAGATAGAGTATTCGCATACTCATAATAAACCACTGCATCTATTTCTTTATCAATTGCATTTTCTAGTAATTGAATTGATTCTATAAATTGTTTTTTCTTTTTTAGGACGATGGCTTTCTCTATTAGAGTTTTAGATTCATTCTTGCGTATAGAAATTTCTACCTGTGGTAACTTTTTATTATCCTCGATTGCCTTTTCCACCCAGAGAATATAGAGATAATTTTTTTTAATAGGGCTTGTATTTTCTTTTAGGAAATGACAGGAAAGTATTTGGATGATTAGAAAAAGCAGTATGGCGAAATTAGAAAAAATAATTCTGTTCTTCATTTGCAATTCCCTATGATATTTAAATTTAGCCAAGCCCATTGTTTTTTTGTTAGATAGATTTCTCACATGCAATTATTTACTCACCAAATCCAACTGATAAGCATGTTCGAAATGACCGAGAAGTTCATAAAAAACTCTTGTAAGTAAACTGTAAATCGGAAATTCTGTTACTAGAATGAAGAATGACTTAGAAAATAAAACTGCAATCATAACTGGCTCGGCTCTTGGAATTGGGAAAGAGGCTGCGTTACTTCTCGCAAAACGTGGGACGAGAGTAATTGTCTCCGATATAAACGAGACCGAGGGAAACAAGACTGTTTCACAAATTATAAGTGATGGCGGCAAGGCAAAATTTGTAAAATGCGATGTGACAAAAGAAGAAGAAATTATTTCCCTCATCGAACAGTCAAAAGAAGAAAATGGCAGGCTTGATATAATGGTGAATAATGCCGTGCAGACAGTGGAGTTAAGAGTTAATACGTATTAGCCATGTCTACAAACACAACCCAATCACCTGATCTTAGAACAGTTCGACTAAATTCCGCCTCGGACATTCCAAAAGATTTTAAAGTTCACACTGATGAGAACAGATGGAACCCACTGAAACGTGTTCCTATTTTAAATTGGTATATTATGGCTGAAATCATTGGTCCTTTTTTAGTGGCACTTGCTTTTTTTACAATCATCTATATGAGTATGGCGCTTCAAAAAATGGTTGGACTCTTTGTAGGCAAGGGTGTAGATTTTTTTCGTTTACTGGATTACTTCGGTTATCTGCTCGGAAATACACTACCTTCTACTATTCCGATGGCTTGTCTCATGAGTGGAATCATGGCAGCAGGTAGACTATCGGGGGATTCTGAAATCACTGCGATGCGGTCAGCAGGTGTTAGCTTCTCGCGGATATATGCGAATTTTCTAATATTCGGATTTCTTTCTGCACTATTTGTTGGCTATTTGAATTTTTATCTCGCACCAGAAAATACTCGTAAGATGAATGAGTTTAATAATTGGATAGCAGCTTACAACCCTATGCTTGCAGTAACTCCTGGTCAATTTAGTGGGGATCTAACTCAGGAATTATTTCAAAAAAAAGGAAGAACACTCTATACGGAGGGTCTTAATCGAGAAACGGGCGAGCTTTCCGGAATTCAGATTCGAGAATGGGAAATCTATATGGAGGGAAATGATTTTATTCAGCACAATAATATCACGATTCCAATGGGTGGCTCGCGGGTAACGCAAATTATCTCCGCAAAGACAGGCATAATTATAGAAAAGAAAAATTCAAAAGGAGAATTTGAAAAATCAGTTCGATTAAAAGATGGATTCGTTTTAGAATGGAATGAAAGAAAGGATGGGTTCGTAGTTACAGATTTTATGGGTGGGGAAATGGATTATAACATTCCGAGTGAAAAAGAAAAAACTGTGATTGGTTTTAATATAAAGCCTGAAACTTTTTCCTTTCCAGTTTTAATTCAAATTCGAAATAGCATTCAGTCTGAAGGACTAGAAAATATTCCAGGGCTTGATATTTTAAAGGAAATGGGTATTTCTATTAAAGGAGTCGATGGGCTCAATCAACTTGTCGAAAAAATGAAAATGGATATTATTCTTGATTCACAAAAAGGAACGGTATCTTCTGCCGAAATGAGTAACCGTTATGCGGTATTTACTCAACTGCAAGGTCTTCTAAAAGACACAAAAAAAACACTCATCGCATTTAACATTGAAATTCATCGTCGCCTTGCAATGCCAGTCTCCTGCCAGATTTTTTTCTTTCTATCATTTCCCCTTGGACTAGTTGTAAAACGCTCTGGTAAGGGAATGAGTTTTACACTTGCCATCGTATTTCTATTTATCTACAATGCATTTTTTATTTTAGGAAATGGAATCTCTTATAAATCAAATGTTCCCGATTGGATTGGACCATGGAGCGCAAACATCGTAATAGCCTGCATCAGTGTTTATATCATGGCATCGCGCACAGATATTAGCTTGCGTGATAGTTTTATCGGGAAAATGTTTTTCTGGATATGGAAACGCATTAGTCCGAGATTAGAAAAACTGAGCAATAAGATTTCTCCTCGTTGGGTAAACGTAAAAACGAAATTATCCCCAATTACAAAACCAATTGGAAAGTTTTTTACTTTTATTTTTTCTAAATCTAAAATTCCATTCGTATTTTTGTTTCAAAAAGTTGTAAACTTAAAGAATCGTTTTAAGAAGAAGTAAATATATGAATTCACTAATTTTTTTTACCAGGGACTGTGTAAAAGCAAAGAAAATATCTCTCACAGAGGGCACGGAGTTCACAGAGAGTATTGATTTCGCTAACGCTATTGACTCTTTTCTCTGTGTGCTCTGTGAGAAAATCATGTTTTTACACAGCCCCAGTTTACTTTTCTTTCTTCTTTCTTAAAGTTTCCATTGTAATTGGATATACACGCGAATCTTTTCCTTCCTGGTTATTTGCTACGAGGTGAATAGAAGATATATAAGGCTCTACGATGCTGATTTTATCAAGCGGGGTAACAACGAGTAGCTGTAATCCAAGTTGTTTAAATAAGTCCATTGCAAAGCGAGAGTTCTGGTTATCTAGATTATTAAACATTTCATCAATTACTACAAGACGAAAAGATTTCTTTTCTCGAATTCCAAACTGGTAAGAAATAGCAGAGGCTAAGATGGTGTAGGCGAGTTTTACTGTTTGTCCACCGGATTTGCCTGCACTTGAATCATAGACTTCTTTTTGTTTTCTATCTTCACGGGTAAGTTCAATTGCCCGAAAGTCAAGCCAGTTTCGGACATCTGTTACTAGTTTTACCCAGCGGTCTGTATTTTCCGAACTACGATTTTTTAGTTTATCGAGTAAATCACGAATCTTTATAAATTTAATTTCATTTTCTTCTGGATGTTCCAGGTCAGGTATACAGTCTGTTAGCTCACGCTTGAAATCAGAAATTTCTACATTCACAGTTGGCTGACAGTCTAGTTGAATAAATGTATAACCCGGAATATAGTCAATAGTCTCTAATGCTTCATTCAGTTCTTCAATTTTTAAAACGATTTCTTTTTCCTGCTCGTTTAAATCCTCTCTAAATTCTGCAATTTGATGAGCTACTTTTTCATCCATCATGCGTCTGAATTTTTCTTGGTATTCAGGGAGTTTATCATTTTGAATTTTGATTAATTCTCTTCTGAAGTCAGGAATGGATTCTATTTCTGCAGTTAACTCGGTAGTTTCCGTTTCAAAATTTTTGATATAAGCTTCCATTCTACGAACAATTGTAGTTAGAATTCTTTGTTTTGTTTCTTCCTTATCTTCTTTTTGTTTTTCAAAAAGAGTATGAAGTTCATTTTGTTTATTCTTTATATTTGTGAGGCTAAGTTTATTTGTCCCCGTAATTCGTTTTTCAATCTCGGGTTTGTATTTTGCAAATTCCTCGTCTTTTATAAGTGCCAAAACACTTTCGCATTCTTTAATTTCTGTTTCGTATTCCTCTATATCACGCTCTAAATTGTGTTTCTTTTTTTCGAAGTCAGTTCTGTCACGCTCTAGTTTTTGAATTTCTGATTTAATAGAATCTAGTTTCTCTTGTATTTTCTTTAGACTATTTGTAGATACTTCTAATTCTTTTCTATGTGCTTCTGTTTCTTTAATAATTTTTTCTATTGGAGCCATATCCACTTCAGAAAAATTTTCAAAGCGCAAAAGCTCTCTTAGCTCAATATCATTTTTATGAAGAGATTTTTTTTCCTTATCTAACTCTTCCATCTTGGTATAGGCTTCGTCATATTTCTTTTCGAAATTCTTTAATTCATCTTCGAGTGCTTTTACTTTATCGGTATTAGACCAACCTAATATATATTTAGATTTATCCTGGATAGAATTTCTATCGTCCTTTTCATGTCTTGTGCGGGAATGCTTGATTAGCCCCTCGCGGGTCACAGCCCTGTCTTCTTTTTGAAATTCAGTAATTGACTTCGCACAAATATAATTAAAGTCATTTAGAATTCTAGATTCAAGCCAATAAGTAAAAAGAGAATTTGGTTTAAATTCCAATTTATAAAAAAGCGAATCAGAAGAACTAGGTTTAGTATTGCGGTTATCGTTTTCGATCATTCGAAAATAAACTAGCTTTCCTTTGAGACGATTTTTATTTATAAAATTATTCACTTCCATATAATGTTTATCTGGAACAAGTAAGCTTCGTCCAAAATTGTTTAAAAGTTTTTCAATCGCACCTTTCCAATCTGACTCTTTCGTTTTTACTTGCATGAGTTCACTGGCATATGGCAATTCGTCGATGGGAATATTTAAGGCTTCGCAAATTTCTCTACGCATTTCAATTTGAAGTCCTGGGAGTAAATCTTTTCTAGTCTTAAGAGAGCCTAATTCAATTTGTAATTCCTGCTTATTCGTATGAAGATTATTCCGAACAATTACCCATTCATCCCGTTTCTTTTCGATTTCTTTTTGATGGTCTAGGTTTTTTGTAATCTTTGCCTCAGCAGACTTTTTATTTTCATAAAAACTTTCTTGTGTTATCTTAGTTTGTAAAAGTAAATTCACAGCCAAATTTCTATATTTATCAAATGCAGTCTGGCGGGTAACTAGGATTTTACGCTCATCGATTAATTGTTTTTGAAGTTCTGTAATTCTTCTTCCAACAGAATCATTTTCTAGAGTTGCATAGAGACTTCTTTCTTCTTCTCTTTTTCGTGTAAGCTCAGAGCCTGATTCACCTGTCATATCAGTCATCTTGGATAAATTAAATTTAGTGCTTTCAAGTCCTTCTTTTAAGAGAGCAATTTTTTCTTTAGAGAAAAATGCGGGTAATACAAATATACTTCCCTGGATGCTGTGAATTTCTTCTAGGACTTGCTCGTATTTTTTTGCATCTTCTTCAATTGGAATGAGTTCTTGCATTTGACGACGTGCCTGTAAAATTGCATTGTAACTATCGTTTAGATTTTTATAATTTTTATCCAGATCTTCCACTAGTTGATTCATATCATGCTTTTCTAGCATGTGCTCGCGGATAAATTCTTTTAGATTTCCGATAGATTTGATTGCAACGATTTGGTTAAATAAATCGAGAGCTTTTTCTGAGCGAAGCCCTACATTTTTTATAAACTCGTGAATGTATTCTTTAAAGGAATCAAATATCTTAATTCCTTCCTGTGCACGTAAATTTTTCTTGAATTGTTTGATATCCCCTTTGTGTGAAAAGTCTCCCTTAATGGATAATTCCTTTTCTCCTATCACATAAAACTTATCTAAAGCTCCGTTATTAAACCACATCACCTGCGCAATTGACGAATAACGCTTAATTTCCTCACTATAAAAGACAGCGAGCAAAATTGATATATGCCCCTCGCTTGGATCTCTCATTTTTAAAATTTTACTTCCAAGAGTGTCATCCGTTGTCTTGCCATAATTACCCTGGATATAAGTCTTTTCGTCCCTATCTCTTTTACGATCCGTTCCGCTTGCAAGGTTGTAATTTCTTTTTTGAGAAGGCACAAGTAGGGTAAGGAGTGCATCGACTAATGTAGATTTACCGGAACCATTAGCGCCAGTGATTAATGCAGTTTTGCCGCTTGTATCTACTGAATATATTTTTCCATTGCTAAAAGTTCCCCAGTTTAAAAATTCCAACCGGAG
>JANYCR010000212.1 GCA_025360185.1 Leptospiraceae bacterium
TTTTGTTTGTCGTATCCTAGTAGTTCTTGTAATTTTACTTTTGTGTTTGCGACTACTGTTTGTTGTGCGTCGTTTGCGAAAAGAAGACTTTTAGTTTCACCCAATTTGGCATTTAAAATTCCCTGGGGTGCAATTACATAATCTATTTTTAAAAAAGTATTTTCCATCATCTCCCATGCAAGGGAATAATAACGTTTTGACTCAAAGAATTCAACAAAGGAAAGACCTTCTTTGATAATCTCAGAAAACTTTTTAGAGGCAAGCTCCAATTCTTCGGAAGTAAATACATCTAATGCCGGCTTATTTACAGGTTCGGTTTTGAATTTGTCAATGAACACATCATCGTAATAATCCGCACAAAAACAAATTTCTTCTAAGAGAGAATATAGTTTGTAAGGCTCTGAATTTTCTAATGAATCTTTGTATTCAAAATAAAAATCATTTCCTTTTAAGACAATCTGCCCGAGCACAAGGTAAGAAAAATTTAATTCGGAAATCTGTCGCATCATTCCGAGTCCACTTGCGCCTTCAGGGACTTTTAAAAATGGAGCGGAAATTTCATAGCCCTTGGAATCTAGCTTTATATTTACAACGATTGATCCGTGTGGTAAATGAAGCTCTACTGATTCACTCGATTCATTTGGAATTACAATCGTGCTGTTTACATATCTCAGTAGATTAAAGAAGGAAGTCTTATAATCCTTGTTGTCAAAATTTTTTACGGACTCATACCAGAATGGGGTCGATGAACTACTTCTTAGTAAGTTAATCGATTTGTCATAAGTTAGGGATTTCTCCATGTATGCCTCTTTTTATGTTTCAATAGTGATTACTATTTTTTTAAACATTTAAAAATGCAATAATTTTCTGTATGGGAAATTATTTTCAAAATTCGCTTAGATTACCATTTCTTTATAATTTGAATATCAGCGCGTGTTTCTCCAAAGTTCGAATCTATAATTTTTAGTTTTTTAATATCATAACGTCTGAGTAGCATAACGTTTCTCGCGAGAGCATAATAAACGCTTGCTGCATTTTCGTTTGAACCAATGGAGCGTTTGGATAAATTTTTAAAGAAGCGAATTCTTTGCATCTTCTTAGCCTCTTCTAAAAATCCTTTTTCGGTTAAATTTACATCTTGGTTTGGACTCCACGAAATATATCCGTTTTGCTTAATTTTGTTTCTAAAAGTAATTTCAACTAGTGCAATCTGATAACAGTAAGTGCAGTTTGCTTTTAATTCTGAAGTGTAAAAAATTCCAGTGCTAAAAATAAATAATAAAAATAGTTTCAAAAAAGTCATTCTAAGCCTACTTGAAATATGATATTCCATCTTTTTTAGAATGCTATACTTGAAAATGAAATTACTGACCTCACCTTTCTAACGCTTGAACTAATAATTTGATTGAAACGGTAGTGGCATATCTATAGATAGTACATATAGAAATTTAAGAGATTGAAAAAAAATGCATGACTAGTATTATAATGTATAGCAACGTGAGTTTGATGTATAGATTATTCTTATGTCCTACTAAATTTAGATTTTTACATCGAATTCACATCAACAATTACTTATGGAGAGTATTATGAAAATTAAAATTAGTTCCCTATTGCTAATTATGGCAATGGCATCAGGATGTACTTTATTTGAGACACCGAAAGATGATGAGATGAAAAAAACCTTTCTTATTTTAGCAGCACTTACAAGAAATAGTGGAGGCTCCTCCGGAAGAGATATGTATGCTGGATTTGCAGATATTCCTTCCAGTATCATGACTGCATCGTCGAGTTCAATTAGCCCTTCTATCCAAGCTGATTCTAGAACGCTTGCCTCATCAGACTATAAGTTTAGTAGTAGCTCATATTCTGTTTCTAAGGTATATGATAGAGTAAAAGCATATGCAACTTCTGTTAGATATAATGCTAAGCAAATAGGTGATCTAGTTAAAACTTTAGAAGCGATTAATGTCACAGGAACTAATTCCAGTCCCCAACAAGGTACTTCTACTTGGCTTGGGATTAATTCAAAATACCAGTATCAGCCGAGTTCAGTTCTTACGGGTGGAAAAAAATTAGAAGTATGGTGGAATAACGGTGCTACTCCTTATAGTAATAATAAAGCAATTGAATTAAATTATACTGGGAGTTCTTCTGGAACTATTAGTGGATTTGCTTTTGTACGTTTCCCATTTATGCCACCTTCTACAGCTAGTGCAGTTCCGACTGTGCCTACAACTGTAACTACTCTCTCTACTGCGTATATTAATTTTAGTTACAACTCATCCACCAATACAAGAACAATGGTAATTATCTTCCAAGGGATTCCCGGCATCGGTGGAACTACTTATACTGATAAAGCACATTTCTACATACAAGAGGTAAATGGGGTTACTACAATGGATGGTACATTTACAGTGAGCGACTATGATGCAAGCAATGTAGCAACTACAATGACAAATATAAATAGCACCAGTACTTCAACAGTAACTCTCTCAAATGTATCGACTAGTGCTAGAGCCTATGTATTTTCTGCCATTGGAAATTCATCTAAGGCAATTATAAGAGCAGCATTGCCACTTACTACGGATGGTACTACTACGGGGATTTATTTGAATACTGTACCGAATACCTGTACAACTAGTTCGTGTCCCGGCTTAGCAAATATGGGACAAGTATGGACGAACTTTCTTCTTGCAAATTCTACTAATACTACCATACCTAACTTTAATACTACTATAGGCGGGATTTGTGGATCATCTTTCATTATGCCGCCGACAGCTACTATCGCCGGTAATCCTACTAGCTTTACAAGTGTTACAGCAGTCGGTACTTTAAAAACTTGTTTAGATGCAATTATTTCCGTCGGACAGGGTTCTATTGCGAGTAGCGTGAAGGATTTATATTTCCTTACTAATGTTAAAAATCCAGTTTATTTTAGTGTATCAGGAAGTACTTCAAGCTTATATGGAGTGGAAAGTCTTGATACAACTGATGCAAACTATACAGCATTCAATACATTAGAAACTAATAGTTCGTTCTTAAATTTTATAAGAACAACATCTAACCAAACCTATTCTGCAGCATTTGACGTATCAAGCGTGGGTGCGCTTAATTTATTTCAGGGAACTAACATACCGTTAGGTACAAGTGCGGCAAATTTAACTAATTTAAATGCACAATGGGGCGGAGATCCTGCCGGTTCGGGAACTTCTAGCGCGACAGCCCCATCAAATTTCATAAATGGTAGCATTGATAATACTGCTCCGTTTTAAAAATTATCTCAAATTTTTGCTTTTCATAAATATTGCCTCTTGAATCATTGAGAGGCAATTTCTAGTATTTATAATGTTTGCTTTCTTGTAGCTAATCTTTATATACCACCATTGCATTTAATAATGGGTATAATTTTGTACCTTTTTATTGCGCTGTAACAACTCAGCCAGAAGAACAAGAACGAAAATCACTTGCCGAGAGTCTCTTTTCTGAAATTCTGGAAGAATATGAGCCTAATCCAGATTATATTACCAGACGGAAATACGAAAGAAGTTGAAAAGGGAACAAGCATTTCTGATTTTGTTTCCAAGATGAGCATATCGTTAGCGAAATCCGCACTTGCTGCAAAAGTTGATGGAATAGAGGTGGATTTATCTTATCCGCTAGAAAAAAATTGTCGTTTAGAAATTCTTACTTATGCAACTAAAGAAGGCAAAGAAGTATTCCATCACTCTTCGGCTCATTTATTGGGAATGGCTGTGCAACGTCTCTGGCCTGATGCACTTTTGACTGTTGGTCCTGTTGTAGAATCCGGTCCCGGATTTTTTTATTATGATATAGATTTTCCTTCTGTGACAATTACACCAGAAGATTTACCCAAGATCGAAAAAGAAATGGAGAAGATTGTAAAAGAAAATCTTCCCGTTAAACGCACTGTTCTTACGAAAGAAGAGGCTATTAAAAAATTCACCGAGATGGGTGAGAAGTATAAAATTGAACTTATTTCTGGATTTGATTCAGAAACTGTTTCTCTTTATGGACAGGGGGATTGGTTCGATCTTTGCCGTGGTCCTCATGTGGCTAATACTGGTTTGCTCAAAGCATTTAAACTAACTGCAATCTCTGGAGCATATTGGAAGGCTAATAAGGATAATGCGATGCTCCAAAGAATCTATGGAGTGTCTTTTCCTTCTAAAAAAGAACTTGATGAATACCTATTCATGATTGAAGAAGCAAAGAAGAGAGACCACAGAAAGCTCGGAAAGGAAATGGATTTATTTTCATTCCAAGACGAAGCTCCCGGTTTTCCTTTCTGGCATCCAAAGGGAACGATCATCTGGAATAATCTCGCAAATTTCATTCGTTCTGAATGCACGCAACGTGGCTACCATGAAATTAAAACACCTGCTATTCTAAATTCTGACTTATGGAAACGAAGTGGGCATTGGGATAATTTTAAAGAGAATATGTATTTCACAGAGATCGACGAACAGGAGTTTGCCGTTAAACCCATGAACTGTCCGGGTTGCTCTTTGATTTATAGAAACCATATGCATTCCTACAAAGAACTTCCGATACGTTATGCGGAATTGGGAACGGTTCACCGTCATGAACTAAGCGGGGTATTACATGGATTATTCCGAGTGCGAGCGTTTACTCAGGATGATGCGCACATCTATACACCACTCGATAATCTAGAAGCAGAAGTTATTGAGTTGATTGATTTTACTTTTTCTGTTTATAAAAAATTTGGGTTTACAGAATTTAAAACTTATATTGCAACTCGTCCTGAAAAATCACAAGGTCGTGATGAAGATTGGGAAGAAGCAACGAGTTCACTTATCAATGCGCTCAAGAAAAAAGATATTGCGTTTGGTGTAAAAGAAGGTGAGGGCGCGTTCTACGGACCGAAGATTGAATTTAATATTAAAGATAGCCTTGGTCGTCTATGGCAATGTGGCACGATTCAAATTGATTTTTCTATGCCGGAGAGATTTGAACTAGATTATACCGGAAGCGATGGAAAGAAAAAACGTCCAGTTATGATTCATCGTGCTATTTACGGATCGCTAGAAAGATTCATAGGAATTCTAATTGAACATTTCGAAGGAAAATTTCCTTTCTGGATTTCACCAAATCAAATTCGAATTCTTACTGTTGCTGAGCCGCATAACGCATATGCAACAGAGTTAAATCAATTATTTCTCTCTAAAGGAATTCATTCCGAAATGGATTTGCGCTCGGAGAAAATTGGATTTAAAATTCGTGACTCTATTTTAAAGAAAGCTAATTTTCTTTTAATCATCGGAGATAAAGAAGTAGAAAGCCGATCTGTATCTATTCGAAAAATGGGTGAAGAGAATACTATTACTTATCCTCTCAATGAATTCATTGAAATCATTGAGCGAGAAAGAAACTCATAAATGGCTAATAGGTATGTCCTACCTATTGCTATTTCTATTTTTTTTACTCCATTCATTTTAGTCGCAGACACTTGTGAAGGTGATTGTCTCGACGGAAAGGGTATTAAAGTTTTTTCTAACGGGGATCGTTATGATGGTGAATTTAAAAAAGGAACTTTTGAAGGCGAAGGCGTTTTTCAAAGTTCCAAAGGATATAAGTATTCCGGGAAATTTAAAGATGGGAAGAAGAACGGTTATGGAGTTTGGATTTCCGAAAGAATTGAAAATTCAATAGCAAATTCATCGGAAAATTCTAATCAAAAAGTATCGGTTAATCACCATTTATCTACTACAAGATCCATTTATTATGAAGGCGAGTGGAAAAATAATAGGCGAGATGGTAAGGGCAAACTTATTATAAATAAGAATGGAAAGACAAAAAAATACTCCGGGCAGTTTATAAACGGAAAACTAAATGGTAAGGGAATTCTTGAAACAGATATAGCTAAGTATTTTGGGATTTTTAAGAATAATCGCCTTAATGGTCAAGGGGTCTACGAAAACCAAAACGGTGAGAAATACATTGGCGGATTTCAAAATTTTAAATTCGATGGGAAAGGAACTTATACATTTAAAGACAAATCATTATATATCGGTGACTTTAAATCCGGGAAGCTTCACGGACGAGGGCGGCTATTTAATAGTAAACACAAAGTAATAAAATCAGGTAAATGGCGAGAAGGTGAGTTTAAGGAATGATATTTTTGATAAATCAATTGAATTTGAATTTCTTTACAGACTGGGCCATATTTCCAGTCCATGGACTACTTTAAATAAAGAATCTCTTTTTTATATACTTCACCTATGAGTTCGTAGCCGGATGGATTGGGATGAATAGGATCATAGGATGGATAGAGACGGATGTTCGAGCGGTTGTCTTCGAAAGCTTTTTCCAAATCTACAATCGTATAGAAATTAGAAAGACTTCGCACATAAGAATTATTAGCCTTTATTTTATTATAAAGTCCTTTGTCGTCTGTTAAAGGAATTGCCGTTAAGATAATTCTTGCACTCGACCTAGCTTTAATTTCATCTAATAAGCGATTTAAATAGGAAATAAAATCATAGCTTGCGTTTGTTAACACATCATTTGTTCCCAACTCAATAATAACTAAATCTGGAACTGGGCTAAAGGGACGGCTAATATCAAATAGCCAATCGTAAATAGATCTCCCACTCACAGAAAAATCATTTACTTTATATCCACTACCTAGTTTATTTTGTAATCCAAAAGCTACCGATCTTTCAGAAAGAGAATCCCCAATAATATTTACTTGAATAACTTTTGAATCGTTATTTGTAGATTTCATGAGTGGAATTAAATAGCTCTTGTCTACTTTGTCTTTAGATGTGTAGCAATTAAGAATGAAGAGTAGAGTAAATAGAAAAATGCGAGACATTGGAAAGTGGCGGGCGAAGCCCAATGCCGTCAAGTTAAGAATATTTTCACCACGGTTAGACACGGATGGCTTTAATAATCCCTAATCTTTTATCGGTGTTCATCTGCGTGCATCCGTCGTAATCTTTAAGTATTTTCTTAATTGTATAGCATTGGGCAAAGCCATGAGGTCATTATTCTAAGAAGTCATCGCCTTATAATAACTATCCGCATAACTCACAATTAACTTCGCTTTCTCCGGGTATTTTTTTAATTCCCCACCGTTTACGATTGCACGCGCATTTAAAAAATCATTTTTTCCACCACCAATATATTTAGAAAGTGGACCTGCTGCCGGTGCGAATAATCCTTCTTTCATCCCAACTACACATATCTCTGCTGCGACATTTGGCTCACATGCTTTGTCAGGTTCATTTAGTAAGTCAATGCCTAACTTCTGGCTCCACTTACTATAATTTCCACGACCAGTAATTTGCACATAGCCACGTCCTTTAAACATTGCCCCATCACCAGAAGCTTCGTCTCCATTTCCAAGGGAGGGAAGTGCTGCCTTGGAATACTTTTTATTAGCCGTAGCATCATCAATTTTTTCTAGCATTGAATTCCCCATATTCGATTCACGTCTTACTGTTCCGAGAATATATGCGATCTGACCTTTATCGGTTACACCATGTTTGCTGCATTCATCTAGAATTGCCTTAATATGTATTGCTGCAGTTTTAAGTTGTGTCTCACTAAAGCGATCGTTCGCTGATGTATTGTTTGTGCGAGTCGCATCTACTAATTTTTTTACTAATTCTGGACTACTTCCAGCTCCCGAATTTCCGCCTTGAACTGCTACTGCCATATTTCCTCCCTAGGAATTTTGATTTAAAGAAGTTTTATTTTTATTGCGCTTTCGCTGCTTTCGCTACTTTGTGTTATGAATCCCTTCTAAATCAATTACATTTTTTTACTATTTTATTTTTGTTTTAGAAAAGTAGATTTTTCAAAACTCAATTCAAATAATTGCTTGTTATCTTGCTTAGCCTATTGACTTAGTATTGTTGAAGTGTTAGTATTCAGACGGCTTTTAACCTATTCATTCAAATATAAATACAGACTTTTCATTGGTCTAGTCTTGTCTCTTTTGGTTTCCATTTTTAATGGAGTTTCGCTTACGAGTATGATTCCCATTTTTGATTCCATGGGCGCTAGTAAGAGTTATAAGTTTCAGATTTCTATGACTAAGCGAGATATGACTGCCATTCAAAGAGTAGAGTCCGGAGAAACTTTTACCCGTCTTGAGCAAATCGAATATAGACTAGCTAAACTTAAAGCTAGAATGAATGCTTATTTTAACGAATTGAAACCTGAAGAAATTGTTTTCTTTTTTGTCATTTTAGTTTTTCCGATTTACCTTTTAAAATTACTTTGTCTCACGGGCGCGATTTACTTTATCAACTCGACTGGCTACATGGCGATTCGAGATTTGCGTCAGGAAATTTATAAGAAAGTCCAAGACCTTCCGCTAAATACTTTCGTTCAGGAAAAAACCGGAATCTTGATGAGTCGCATTATTAATGACGTAGATGTGTTGGCAAAAATTATCAGCTCTGATTTAAAAGATGCTATCAATGATTTTTTCTATGTAGTTACTCACTTACTCCTACTTTTTTTTCTGAGTTGGAAAATGTTTCTAGTGGTATTTATCGTTATACCGCTCATCATGGGACCAATTACTGCCTTCACTGAAAAAATTCGCAAGGCGACTAAGAACCAGCAAGAGAGACTGTCTGCTCTAAATGGGCTGCTCCAAGAGGTAATAGCTGGTATCCGCGTTATACGAGCCTTCTCAATGGAAAAACGAGAGTCCGGTAGATTTTATCTTATCAACAAAGAACTTTCAGAAAAAACTTTTAAAGGTCACTTCTATCACCAAGTTGGTCCTTCTATAGTAGAATTATTTGGTTCGGTATTAGCCGCTATTTTTCTTGCCTTCGGTGCTTACTTAATTAGCAATGAAAGTTTTTCAAAAGGAATGTTCATGGCGTTCTTCTTGACATTAATTTTTTTAATGCGCCCTCTAAAACAATTGAGTATGATGTATAACTTAATTCAAAGCGGAGTATCAGCAGGCGAAAGAGTTTTCGAGCTTGTTGATTCTAAAACAGATATTGAAAATCCTGCTATCCCCCTCAAGCTAGATAAAATACATAAAGAAATTGAAATTAGAAATGTATCTTACACCTACCCTAATTCAGATAAGCCTTCCTTGAAAAATATTAACATCAAAGTTAAATCCGGTGAGACGATTGCATTTGTTGGCTCAAGTGGTGCAGGAAAGTCTACCTTAAAAGATTTAATTCCTCGCTTGATTGATCCAACTGAGGGAGAAGTTCTTTTTGATGGGATAGATATTCGAAAATTTAATATGAAAGACGTTAGGCGCAAAATCGGTATTGTCTCACAGGAAGTTTTTTTGTTTAACGCAAGTATCCGCGATAATATTGCCTATGGTAGTCTAGGTGCATCGGAAGAAAAGATTCGCAAGGCATGCGATGATGCGTTCGCTACTGAATTTATTAATGGATTTGAACATGGGCTTGATACAATGGTGGGTGAGCATGGCGTAATGCTTTCCGGCGGACAACGCCAAAGAATTTCTATTGCCCGTGCACTTTTGCTTGATCCAGAAATTCTAATCCTGGATGAGGCTACTTCTGCGTTAGACACTGAATCGGAAAGACTCGTCCAGACGGCGCTCGAGACACTTTATAAAAATAGAACTACTATTATTATTGCGCATAGACTTTCAACAATCCAAATTGCGAATACTATTTATTATATGGAAGAAGGGGAAATTGTAGAATCAGGCTCACACGCAGAATTAGTTGCCCGCGATAGTAAATATAAAAAACTTTATGAAATGCAATTTGAAGCGGTAAAATAAGGTTATGCGTATTTTTTTATATTTACTTTATCCATTTTCTCTTCTCTATCAATTTCTATTTTATCTCGATAGGCTATTAAAAAAAAAGCAAGAAATTCCTGATGCGTTTACTATTAGCGTTGGAAATTTAACGACAGGCGGAACAGGAAAAACTCCTCTTACGATTTATCTGGCAGGTTTGGTCCATTCTATTTTTCCAGGAAAGCAAGTAGTCATTTTAAGTCGAGGATATCGAGGAAATAAATCCAAGGAAGGAATGCGCGTAGAGCTTACCTCCAATCCAGCGGATTCTGGTGATGAGCCGCTACTTATTAAAGCAAAAATCCCATTCGCAGAAGTTATCATCGGCAGAAATCGTTTTCAGTCTTATTTGCAAAATAACTCTAAAGGCAAACAAAGATTAACCTTTTCAAACCTAAATCCGCTCAGTGATATTAACGGAAGATTCTCTCCACGTTTTAGAGCGAGAACAAGAAGAAGATTTTTTATTTCTCCTTCCGATGATGGAATGGAAACACAACAAGAACCCGGAGTGCAAAAAGTTATTATTTTGGATGATGGGTTTCAGCATCATGCAATTAAGAGAGACTTAGACTTTGTCCTTGTAGATTCGAACAATGCATTCGGAACAGGCTTCACAATTCCTCTTGGAAGTCTACGTGAGCGAATAGCGGCTGTTAAGCGTGCACACTATATAATATTCACCCGCTACGCAAAAGAAAATGCTTCGAATGTAGAAATATTAAAAGTTAAATTTATTAAAATTAATCCTGATTTGAAGTTTTACAACCTGGCATATATTCCTTTGCCTCTACTAAATTGCAAACGTGAAATTCTATCTCTTGAAACATTAGTGAATAAGAAAGTTGTCGTATTCTCTGCTCTAGGAAATCCATTTTCCTTTGAAAGCCTAATTGAATCGCATAAACCAAAAGAAATAAAAAAAGTTCGTTTTCCTGATCATTTTGCCTACGATCAAAAAACGATGCTCGATCTTTTTTTAGAATTAAAAAATTTTGATCTTCTCATTTGCACCGAAAAAGACTTTATTAAGATTCAGCACTTAAACCTAAATAATTCGGAGATGGATAAATTATTCATTCTTCCCGTTGAAGTTTATCTCAATAAGCAAGCCGAACTAAAATCAGACTTGGAAAGATTGATTAATACTAAGAGTGATTGACGAATAGGTAGCTTGTACCAAACTGACAGAATTGGTTTAAAAAAGCGGGATGTAGCGCAGCGGTAGCGCATCTGCCTTGGGAGCAGAGGGTCGCTGGTTCAATCCCAGTCATCCCGAAATTTTAGACCCGGTAGCTCAGCTGGATAGAGCATCTGCCTTCTAAGCAGAGGGTCGGGGGTTCGAGTCCCTCTCGGGTCAAAAGACCTATTCAAGAACAGAAAAATGGAGAATGTAGCTCAGTTGGTAGAGCTCCAGTTTGTGGTACTGGCTGTCGCGGGTTCAATTCCCGTCGTTCTCCCAAATTTTTTTTCTTTTTTCCCATATTGCTGACAAACTAAATCCAAATTCTGACCCAATCGGATAAGTCTTATTTACGATTAAAAATAAATAATCACTAAATAGTTTTAGTGCACTCAGTATATTTGACTTACCGGAATTCTTTGGACCTATCAAGAGATTTACATCAATAAAGTAGAGGGTAATATCTTTTATGCTCTTGTAGTTTTGGATGCGAATGCTATGAAATTTCATCTACTCTACCAATTCTTACCATAATTTAGTCTTAACAATCTTACATTCTAAATAAAAATTCTTTTTACCGATTCCCAAAAGTAAATCCCGATTTAAAATTGAATACTTTACTTTTGGGAATTAGAAATACGACTTTCTAAAAAAATAGCGGAACTTATTTGTGAGAAATTGTATATAAGTATTTATATTTCATTCCCGCGAGGGTCAATAAAAATATTTTCGTAAGAAATCTCTTTAACAACTTTAATTAATCCTTAATCAGACGAAACAAATTTAGCAGTTGGAAAATTCTGAAGTAATTTTTCAAAACCTACTATCTGAACAGCGTCTCCTTTTTTCATGCTCATTTCTTTCATCACACCATATTCTTTGATTAATCCTGAGGCTCGTTGATAATAATTTCGAGGTAAATCTTTTAATAAAAATTTCAGTTGATTCGGAATCAACCATTAGAGTTGTTGGTAAATTAAGAAATTCAAGTAAGGTGGAAATTCCAAATACCACAGGCGATCCAAAAAATTTTATCTCCAAAGTCAGGGGTTATATTTCTGAAGATGTCCCAAGTAATTTTCAATCTCTTTACACCGGC
>JANYCR010000230.1 GCA_025360185.1 Leptospiraceae bacterium
TCTCATGGAACTACAAGATTTGGAACGAAAAATCGAAAATCAGGGAAAAGTCATAGTAGAGAAAGAAAAAGCAATCGAAGAGAAAGATAGATTGATTCAAGAACTTAAGAAGAAGCTGTCTGAACTGTGATCTTAGAGACGCACGGCTTGTGCGTATTCCTAGCTTTTGGATTTATTCTTCCAATTCCGCGAAATGTTTAGGGCTAGCCCTAATGTTTTGGGTTGGGCAAACCTCAATTGGATTTTCAAAGCAGGTAGTCAAATTAATATCGTCGGTATGGGAAAAATTCGCATCGCAATTGTCGACGATCATTCAGTCGTAAGAGAAGGGCTTCGTATCATTCTGAAATCAGATTCGAGATTTAGCGTAGACGGTTGCTTCTTTACAGGTGATGCGCTTCTAGACTTTCTCACTGAGAACCAAGTTGACCTTGTCATTCTAGATCTTGATATTCCTGGGGGAGGAGACTTTGCCATTTTAAAAGAAATCAAGCAGACCTATCCCGATTGCAAAGTAATTGTTTACACAATGCACTCTGGCATTTCGTTTTTTCTAGGAGCAAAAAATCTAGGTGCTAACTCGTACGTTGTCAAAACAGAGCCAGTGACTTTTATGCCCACTGTCATTATGTATGCAATGAAAGGTGAGTTTTATGCCTCCACTGAATTAGAAGTATTTATGGAAACATCCAAGCCCAAAATTCTACTCACCCCAGTCGAACTCGAAATTGTTACCTGCATTTCTAAGGGGATGCTATATAAAGAAATTGCCGCAAAAATAAGCCGCTCCGAAAAAACAATAGAATACTACGCCAAAAAAATCCGTAAAAAACTGAACGTAGAAAGTAATTCCGAACTTTTAGTCAAAGTAAATAGATAGGCTAGAACTTTGTAACTACTCATGACAAATAACGGGTTTGGGCACTTCGACCTTGCTCAGTGTAAACTTTAGCCCAAGTCGACGACAGACTCCCTGTCATAAAAATTCCGGTAACTACGTAGCCGTTAGGCTACGTAGTTACCGGAATTTTTATGATACAATGAAATCCCTTGCCCGCCTCTGCTTTAAATTCAATTTCTCCTTTGTGAGCTTCTACAATGTATTTACAGATGAAAAGCCCCATGCCGTGACCAATTTCTCCTTTCGTGCCAAGCCTACTTCTCACTTTGTCCGGGTTAAAAAGATCACGCAGAGAATCAGGTGACATTCCAATTCCATTGTCCTCTACTTCTAGTCTGCTTTGCGTTTCCTCTTGTAAAATCCGAATCCAGATTGTCCCGCCGGAATTCGTGTACTTTATAGAATTGCTAACCAGGTTTTTCAGAGCATGAGAGAAAATTTCAGGATCAACAAGTAAAAATCCATTCGAGTCCGATTCAATTTTTATATCAATCTTCTTGGATTTTGCCTGTGCGGTCACGCTTCCTATTATAGATTCAATATAATCGCTCATACTGACTTTTTCAATCTCGAGTCTGAGGGTTCCTGTTTCCACTCTACTAAAATTCAAGAGTTGCTTAATCATTTCTAGTGCATGTTGCACGCTCTCGTGACACATTTTTAGCAAATTTTCTCTTTCTTCCTCGGATTCTATGTATGTCTTTGCTTTCAGAATATCGATTAGGTTGGAAACTCCAATCATCGGTGTCCTGAGATCATGGGAAACAATAGATATAAACTTATCCTTGATTTTTCCTACTTGCTCTACTTTTTCTTTTTCGAGTTTGTATTCCAGTGTTCTTTCGATGACTTTTTTTTCCAAACCTTCGTTTAATTCAAAAAGCGAAACTGTCAGCTTTTCGTTTTCGGTAAATGCACGGGAAAACCTCATAGAAAGAAGTACCGACTGAATAAAGATGAAGAACAGAAGCGCTTGCGGAACTAAAAAAAATGACCGGATATATTCCATTGAATAGAGTATATCGTTTGCAACTGCTGCGATAAGAATGCCTGTCCCAATCAAAAGCATAAATGCGTTTTCTTTTCTCTTTAAAAGCGCTCTTCCAATTACATAAAAAAAATAAAGAGAAGAAGAAAGCGTACAGAGATGAAATATAGGAGCAGAGTGAGTAAATATCTCCGTTCCAGTAAAAAGCACAAGAATGGAAAATGCGGAGGTAATAACCCAAATTGCATTTGCGATTTTTCTTGAGAATAGATCTGGAAAAAGAGAAAATAGAAATTGTGCAAATAACGGAACAGCAAAAAAATAAGCCCAGTATTCAATCCGAGTTGCCCATAGATGAGAAATTTCCGGGAAAATTATAACAATGAATTTTTCATTAAAACTAATCAGCCTAAAGATTATATCAAAGCAGAAAAAACTAAACCATAGAGGTGATGGGTCTTTTTTTCGGATCAAGTAAAGAACAAAGTGATAGACTCCCATTATAAGAATACTACCCAATAGAAATAAATCGAGACGGATGTTTTTCTCCCTTTCCTCCCTGAGTAAGTCCTCGTTGCCTAAAAGAATCGGATACCAAAGTCCCCCTTCTCTAAAATGAAAATTCGATACATGGCATATAATCTCTAGACTACCTGAATTCAAAAAGCTATGTGTCACTAAGGGAAATGCCCTCGGAATGCTTTCTTCCTTAGAAGAACCTGTCTTTCCAATATGGACTGTTTCCTTTTGATTTATAAAAAGACGATACGCTGTTCCCTGGTCAAATAACTTCAATGCCAGAGGAAAATTCCAGTGTTTCGGGAGTTTGACTTTTAAACGGTAAGTACCGAAACCTGATCCACCTGGAAAAAGAGAATTCCAATTTCCCGGCACAAACAGGTATCTCTTTTCTACCTTTTCGGGAATCGCTTCATCTACTAGAAGAAATACTTTGGGATAAAATTCCCATTCTCCGTCTAGATAGAGAGACTCAACAGAGGGGCTAATACTACTTATATCCAAGTCACCCTTTATAGCCTTTGGTAGGCTTTCTGTAGAAGGTTTACAGAATGATACGATGAGCATCATAAAACAGATCAAAGTAAACAATTGAAATACAGAAATTCTTTTAGCGATTCTAATACTCATTGGTAGATATAACCCATTAAAAGGAACGAAGTTTAATGCAAATGAAAAATTGATACTATCTTTCTATAATTGACAAAACAGAATGACATGTCATTACTGGAAAAAAATTTTACCCCGTTTAGTTCAAAACATCTCTGTATGAAAGAAACGCAATCCAATTTTGCTTTAAGCTTTTAATTTGAAGGATAGAATGGGAGAGAATTATGGGAGAAGTTGGATGCAAATTACTAGAAAGAAAAGAAAGAGATCGCGTTTCTATAACATCCCATTCCTGAGTTTTTCTTTTCATAAAAATTCCCCTTGCTCTTTACTTTTTAAAAACTCTTGACAAAACTGAAATTGAAACAAGACTCTATCTATGGAAACGATTACGCTTAAAATCACAAATGCAGCCGATAAGGAAGTCATTCTTTTACTTGCACAAAGACTTAAAATGCAAGTCTTAACAGAAGTTCCAAAAGTAAAACGTGTGGCAAAGAACTCAAATGAAGCTCTCACGCATTTGGAAAATATTGCAAAGCTCGGTACTCTTAAAAAGAAAATTCCAGATCCTGTTAAATGGCAAAGAGAATTACGAAAAGACAGAAAACTTCCCGGTAGATAAATGGTATTAGACACGAACATTGTAATAGACTTGTTGGTAAATTAGACTTGTACAAATTTTGGGATTTAAAATATTGTCCTTATGGACATAGATAGAATACTTTCCGATGTTAGAAGTAGCCAAGCGAATCTTGGTTTATTG
>JANYCR010000282.1 GCA_025360185.1 Leptospiraceae bacterium
GTGACACCAACTCTTTTCCTTTGAGTGAATCCGGCACGTCGTTTTTAGCCATGCGCAGCGCGAGTCCTTCGGCTACGGCAGTTTTTCCTGTTCCTGCTTCCCCGATAATTATCGGATTATTTTTTGTACGACGGCTCAGAATGTGGAGGGTGCGTCTTATTTCTTCATCTCTTCCTATAACCGGATCCAATTTTCCTTTTCTTGCTTGCTCGTTTAAATCACGCGCATATTTCTTTAGAGTATCTATCTTACTTTCTGGAGAATCATCCATAACTGTTTTACCTTTTCTTAAATTCTTAATGGTCATTATTAAATTACTATAATTAAGCCCTTCCCTGATAAATTCGTTTCTGAGATTAGTATTACTCTCACTCAAAAACGCAGCTAACACATGTTCGGTGGAAAGGTATTCATCGCTTAATTCAGAACGAATCGAGTCAGCTTTTTTAAGCATCGCCATGAAACCACGCGAAGGTTCTAAATGCATGCTGCCGCCTTGTACTTTTGGCAGCTTAGCAATACTTTGTCTTGCTAGATTTTTCAGCTTTAGTCGGTCGAGCTTTAAATGAGAAAGTATAATCTCTCCCATTCCAGAATCATCATTTAAGATATTATAAATTATATGCTCTTCTGTTTGCTCTGAATTATTCTGTTCTTGTGCAAGCTGAATAGAACTAGTTAAAGCCTCTGCTAATTTTCTAGTAATTTTGTCTAGATTCATAAATTAATTATTAGACATTATCACTCTACTTCAATCATATTTTATATAGCAAAAATAATTATGATATTTATCACTCTTCGAAGCATTTCAGTTTTTAAGATTCGAGAGATTACGTGATTTTAATAGTAATTTTGTATACTCATGCGAAGGATTTTTCAGAATTTCATTTACGGAATTTTCTTCCACAATCTCTCCATTGTGAATCACATAAATAAAATCACAAAGTCCAGCAATAAAATCTATATCATGAGAAATTAAGAAAATGGATATTTTTTTATTCAAATTTAATTCACTAATAAGTTTTATCGCATCTTTTTGAATCAAAGGATCAAGTCCGCTAACAGGCTCATCCATAAGTAATACTTCCGGATTACAAAGAATTGCTCTAATTAAGGATATTCGTTGTAATTCACCACCGGAAAACAGTCTAATATTCTGGTTTAAGTATTTCTCCGGAATTGAAAACTCGTTTAGTAAAGTTTTAATTTTATTTTCTTTTGGAATTGAGATAGATAAATTTAATGCCTCTTCTAAACACTGCCTTAAATTCCACCTGGGATTAAAGTAACTCCCCGGATCTTGAAACACAGGCTGGACATATCGCCTGTTTTCATCTGTAGCAATTTCATTCTTGATAAAAATATTACCCTCAATCTTTATACTTTCTGGCAATTGAATATTTAATATAGTTCGAATGAGAGTAGTCTTACCCGAACCAGAACCACCAATCATTCCAGTGATATGACCTTTTTTTATAGTAAGTGAAATATTATTTATTATTCTATTATCTTGAATTATAACTGTGAGATTTCTTAATTCTAAAACATTCTCCATCGTAATTTAGCCTTAGCGACTCGAGATTCGAGTTATTCCTGACGTCCCATAAGAGTAAGAAGTGTCAGGAAAAATTAGTATTAACCCCGAAAAGTTTTAATTAGAAACACTTCCTTTGTTTCCATAGAAATAGGATCCCATTAAAGTATTAATGGTCGCCGTTGAATCTAATACATAATGATAATGATAAGTTGCTGTACTAAAGTGCTGAGTAACGGCTGTATGCCCATGGAGAGAATCTAAGGTCGGAGTAAAATCATCTGCAGTCGAAGCAGTGCCATTATCGCATTTTTGTCCATAAATTGCGTAACCATCAAGAATGATCCCGATTAACGCTGAGTTTGCGCAAGCACCAGTATTGCTTGTATTCGATGCAGCATCACATACTTGCGGAACTGCTGCATGGTGGTGGTAAACTCCAGAATTTTGCGGGTGTCCCTGGTAATTATCAAATGTTAAAGCTTCTACAGATAAATTATCAGGAGGAGCAGCAGCATTATTAAAAATAGCAAGCCCATTGACCGTAATTCCAATAGAGACAAGCCCAGCTTGCGTTCCATCTTTTCCAGTCCCTTGTGTAGCGGTGCTTGGAATATAGTAAGCAAGTTTTTGACTACTAGTTGAATTTGGATTTGTGCCTGTTGAAGTGCGAGTTTCAAATAAAGGAGAAGACGATCCATAGTAAGAGCTTTTTGTATTTGGAACATTCTGAGACAAAAGAACGATATTACTTCCAGAAACGTAGCCTACCGCACATTTAAAATTATTTTTAATCCAAGCTGGTAGAGCAGAGTCCATACAAGTATTCACGCCCGTTACGCAACCCGTTGTAGAATTTAGAGTTGCCGTACTATTTGTAACTGTTGTACCTGTTGTGACAGTGCTTCCATTACAAACACCTGATGTCACACTGCTACTGCTAGCGCTAGGTTTTGTTGCCAAAAGAATGGCAGCAAAGGCTGCCGTGTTATCTGTTTTGTCTTTTTCTAATCCTAATTGCTTGCATGAAACGTAAATAGCGCTCGTTGCTGCAAAACAAATAAGAACTATTATAGATTTATATATCTTATTCATAATTTTATCTTCCTTTGATAATTTTGTTTAAATTACAGTTTCAAATGTTTTCGATTAATTCAATCTATTTTTACAATTTTGATGTTTGGCTTTTGTCTTTATCTCTCAAAGTTTTCAATTCTACTAGAAGTCTATCTAAATCTCCAGTACCTCTTGCCCGGTACATTCCTCTCAAAAAATTTTTCTTATCGAGTAAATAAACATTTTCCGTATGAACAAAATCGGTTAAATCATCATTGCCTTTCACTGATTTAACATCTGCCCCAAATTGTGTTCTTGCCATATCATAAATCATTTTTTTAGAGCCAGTCAGAAAAATCCAATTTGTCTGCGTTACTTTATATTGTTCTTTGAATTTTTTTAAAACGTCTACTGTGTCAATCTCTGGATTTATTGTAAAGGAAACAATTTCAATATCTGACTGGTCTTCAATCTTTGGTAAAAAATTTACCATATTTCGCGTGATCATCGGACAAATCCCGCTACACTTAGCATAAAAAAATAAAACGAGTTTATACTTACCTAGAAGCTTATGCTCGTTAACCTCTTCGTTTAAATTAGAAAGTAAGGAAATTTCGGAAATCTTTCTCAAATCATCTGGGTATTTTTCATTTTCAACCCAATAAGGATCCATGTTTTCTGTTTTGAAATAAGGCAAAATTCCATCCTGTGGAACAGAGGTACTAGTCAACTCAGGATAAAAAACAGGCTTCTTCTCTTCGCAAAAAGAAAGGGATAATAGTAATAATGCGATAAATGCTAATTTCATAATCATTCGATACCTTTTTTCTCCACAGGTTTAATTGGGTTACAAATTTTACTTCCAGGCATTCCGATCGAGCTGCCATCTTTGGCAAATGCGATATTCATGTAAATATGACCCTGCCTATTCCACATCTTAGTTGCCAAAATCTTTCCGTTCGTATCAAATTTTTCATAAATATATGGTTTAGTATTATCATACCATTCCCATCTATCATTGATGTATTTCCCATTATCAAACTCCGAATAAAGTCTATTATTCCCATTTGGGAACCAAGACCTGTGGATACCCTGTTTTTGCCCCTCTTTGAAAAATCTCTTTTCGAGTAGTTGCCCACTTTTTTTTTGAGCAATGTATTCGGCATCTTCCATACCATTTTTATAGGAAGTAATATATATTTCTTCCAGAATAGGATTTTCCTGGCGAATCTTACCGGTAAACGTCTCAGCTTTGTAAAAAACTTTACCCTGGCTCATTGTTATATTTGGATCATTACTGTCAATGAGCCTATCATCCTGACAACTCGTAAATAGAAATGCCAGGATAAATAAAGTTAGCCGCAAAAAATTAATTAGAAACAGAGCCTTTATTTCCATAGAAAAAAGAACCCATAAGAGTATAGATAGTAGCTGTTGGATCACTTGCATAATGATAATGATAGGTAGCCGTAGTGAAATGTTGGGTAACAGCCGTATGCCCGTGAAGAGAATCTAACGTAGGAGTAAAGTCATCTGAAGTACTAGCTGTTCCATTATCACATTTTTGACCATATAGAGCATAGCCATCCAAAATGATTCCAATCAATGTAGAGTTATTACAAGCACCGCTGTTGCTAGTGCTAGATGCGCCATCACAAATTTTAGGAACTGCGGCATGATGATGGTAAACTCCTGAAGATTGAGGATGCCCTTGAAAATTATCAAATGTTAACGCTTCTACAGATAAATTATCAGGGGGAGCAGCGGCGTTATTAAAAATTGCCAAACCATTAACTGTAATTCCGATTGAGACTAATCCACCTTGCGTGCTATCAGTACCGGATCCTTTACTCGCAGTAACTGGAATCGTGTAACTTAGGTTTTGAGTTGAAATTACATTAGTTCCTGCCTTGCTATTCCCAGAAGGGAGAGAATCATACAATGGGTAACTTGTATTAACCGTTGTATTATTTGTACCACTATAAGCAGTATAATAATAACTTTTCGTATTTGGTACATTCTGTGATTTAAAAACATAATTGGTACCCGACACATAGCCAATCGCACATTTAAAATTATTCTTTATCCAAGTTGGGAGATTACTGTCCATACAAGTTGTTACTCCTGTCACACAACCACTACTTGTATCTAATGTCGCACTACTTGCAGCCACCGTTGTTCCTGTAGATGTACTAGAAGTACATGTAGAACCGCTTGATGTAGACCTTGTTGCTATTATCGCAGCAGCAGCAAGAGTGGTTGTATTATCTGATTTTTCTTTTGTCAAACCCAATTGATTGCACGATACATAAAATGTAACTGCAATAAAGATTAGAAAAAGAATTATAATTGATTTGTTTTTTTTATTCATGGCTTTCATCCATCCAATAATTATTTAACACTAAAGACGGCACCAAGTTTTAGTAAAATATTCATAGCGAAAAATTTGAATATTAAGGAGAGCTAATATCTTAGAGTCGAATTTGCATTATGCCTCGAGCTAACAAAGTACGAAGAATTTAGTCAACGTTTTTCTCGCAACAGAGACTTAAGGTCATTCAAAAATGAGTCCAGACCTATAGGTTTGGTCTTTTTTAAAAAATCCTAATCCTGGTCAATTGGCTCTACGCGAAACGAATAACGAGATACTACAGGATCCCAATAACGCAATTGATCCAAGTCTACTACAAACCAATCTCTTTTTTCCCTATCTAACCATTTGGTAAATTGCAGTAATTCCATTTCCATATTGTATTTATTAATTTCTAAATTTAAATCCGCAACTTCTTGTTTAGGCATAACATCTGTTAGCCCGTGGTCTACTATTTTTTTCTTAATAGATATTTCATCAGCCGGACTTCCTAGAATATACCATTTATCATTTTTTTTTCTTACATCCATTTGCTCGAACAATTCGCCAAGTGTCCGTAGCGTCTTAGTACGAAGAGTCCGAAATAAAATTCTAGATGTTGCTGGGAGCCCAGTAATCACAGCAAGTAAAAACATTACAGCTTGAAAATTGCGTATGGTGCCTACCGCATCTTTTTCACCAGTCTTAGGATGAACTTTTTCATAGTAAATTCTCCATTGTAAATCTGATAGTCCTACTTTAATTAAAAGGTATACATTAACAAACCGCTTAAGCGCTCTAGGAGAAAATCCCAAAATAGGTGCCAGAGTTAGGGAAAAATCATTCTCTTCACGTTTGATTGTTAACTGCTCTGCATCTGCATTAGCTTCTTCAAACTTAAATGGAAACTCATCTGTTAATTCCTTCGTCTCAATATTAAAAGATGCACTTTCTTCATTTGAAAGTTCAGTCCTATTCAAAGGACTAGAAATTTCCTGTTCTTGTTCGACTTTTTTTTCACTGATTGCCTGTTCCGTCGTTTTGACAGTTTCCTTTAAATTATCATCTCTTTGAATTGTATTTTCCTTTGATTCAAGGTTACTTTCCATTAGCTGCGAAAGAAGATTTCGCCTTCCCTCAATATTCATAGGGTATAACCAAAAAGGAATTTGAAATATTTTTTCTAAATAATCATGTGGTGTCGCGCGAAAGCTATCCGGAATTCCATCTCCATCCACATCCATAGAAACTTCTTGACCAAATAAATCTTTATAGCCAATTCGCAACGACTGTGATACCCACCTTGCATCTACCGCAACAACTACCACAAAGGCAGGAAAGGAAAGAAGTAAATGAACTGCTTGTAAGACTTCTACAACTTTATCGGGTGGGCATCTATCCAGGTCATCAATATATAAAACGATACGATTGATCATATAACCATCGTTATCCCTAACATCTCCTGCCAGTAGACTCTGGTTATATTTTTCTATTAAATTAGAAAGTTGCTCGAAGTCGCCACGAATCTTTGCCTGTAATCCAAGGTGCTTTGTATATTCATCCGTCCCCATTCGACCTTTTATAAAGGAAGAAAGGTAATCACCATCGGAAGTTTTTTCTAAATCGGATTCTAATTTTTCTATCTCCGATCTAGCGTTTTCTTTTTTTTCGTCGTATGTTTTTTTCTTTACTTCAAGTGCGGCTAACTTTGTTTTCTTTTCTTCTTCTTTTTTTTCAAGTGCTTTATCAAGACTCGGAATTGTTTCCTTTATTTTTTTTAAAAATTTCGGAGCCCAATTTAGATATTTCGAAGCCCACGATTTTAATCCCAGATACAATGGGTATAAGGGTGCAATGATAGCCGTTATGCTTCCTATTATTCCGAAAATCCATTCTTTAGTGTCTTTAGCAAATTGAGAAAACCATTCCTTAAGAAATGGCTCATAGATCAGGTAATAACCGAGAGATGCAGAAACTCCAATAGCGAATAGAATTAAAGCTACGAGCGCAAAATATAAATAGCCTCTATATCTTTTTTTTAATTGTTCAAAGATTGGAAGGCTTTGAAATTTGTCGGTCTCCTGATAAACTCTATGCATTTGTGATGCCAGCGGCTCATCAGGATTATACTCAATGCCTGCCCGTTTGCACCACCCCTGTATTTCATCTGGACTAATTCTTTCCTTAACATTAGAGTCTAAAGATTTCTCAAATAAATTAAAAATGATAGAGTTATAATTCTCAGATTCTTTTTTAATTTCATCTTCAATGTCTTTTGATTTTAAATTAAATTTTTCTTCATCTTTTTCTAAATCGAGAAGACCATTTTTTTCACTCTCAATTCTCTTAATTAAATAATTCCTTCGTTCTTTAACTTCATCAACGGGTTCACCCTTGATTCGGAGATTTGAAAAAATATGATTCACTAAACTAGCCCAAAGATTAGCGTCTACAAAATGCCAGGTATTAAATTCGATTTGAACAATATTAGCATAAAAAGGCAATTTATTTTCTTCTGTGCCTGCCTTTTTCTCGTTGCGAACACTATCTGTTAGCCTCTCAATTTCTTTACTGAGCTTACTCATAAAAAAACTTTTACCGGCTCCCCAATTTCCGAATAACCCAATCGAAAGAGGCGGATGAACCGATTTTGCGGAAATTAAACGTGCAAATGCATCTACCGCGTTTGTAATCCCTAGCCTATCATCACTAACGCTAGCATTATGATCGGCGCGGTAATGATTAAGAGCCTTCCATCTGTTTTCTTTACTTGTCTGTTTAGAAGGAGTGCTTACAAATTCTAAAAATTTTTCTAGAACAGAAGCAAATTCAAGAGCATTGTTGTAACGACTACTTTTTCCTTTTGCACAAGCTTTTTCTAAGATATTTTGAATTTCGCCGGCTGCTAAGTATAATTTCTCTTTGCCGCTGATGATTGAGTTCAAACCTTTGGCTAAGAGTTTATAAGTGATAAGTGGAAGTTTTTCATTTGTCTGCTTATATATTAAAGTTTGCGTGTCGCCGGTAAATGGCAATTCGCCGGTCAATAGCTGATATAGCATAATGCCTACCGAATAAATATCGCTTCTTCTATCCACGCTGCGGGCAAGTTTACATCTTTCGGGACTCATATATTCTAATGTTCCGACAAGACTTTCACTCTTTATTTTTTGACCATCTTCTATCTGCTTTGCAAGACCAAATTCCCCAATTACAGGCTCGCCATTTTTTTGAGTAAAAATCGCATCTGGTTTTATGTTTCGATGAATTACATTTTCTTCATGGATTGCATTCAATCCTTTTAAAACTTTAATTGTTAGCTCAATTGCCTCTTCAATTGGCATTCCGGTAGAGCCGTAGGTTTTTAAAAGCCACGATAAAGTTCCATTATCCGCATACTTCGAAATGAAATAGGGTCTATCACCGATTAGCCCTACTTCTTGAACCTTTAAAATATTCGGATGATCAAACGATGCATTCAGTTTTACACCTGTAATAAAAAGATTTCTTAAATCTTCTGGTTGATCTTTTTTTAAAAGCCTTACAACGTATTTTTCTCCAGTAGGTAGGTATTCGCAAAGAAATGGATCGGATTGGGAGCCACCTTCTATTCGTCTTTCAACTTTATAGTCTTTCGATGAGAGATGTTCTTGCAGTAGCTCCAAGTCGCTTAAGGCTTTGAATTGTTTTAAATTGTATCCGCAATTTGAACAAAAAAAAGCAATCTCTGGATTTTCGGCTTTGCAATTTGGACAGATAAGACTCATTAGATTTCTACTCTGAATACTTTATCGCCGATTTTTAATTCAGTTCCCGAAACTAACTCTAGCGTATTATTTATATTAGCCTTAATAAATACTCCATCGGAAAGAACATGTAAAAGAATTTTTTCGCCATCAAATTTAAATTCGCAAATATTTTCAGAGAAGTCTGCACCCTTTACGGAAATGTCTGCACCTTTTCCGAGCCTACTCTTTTCGGTTACGGCAAACTCTTGTTGTACCTTCCCATTTTCCAAAGCGGAAATACGTGCTTTCTTTACATTTTTCGCTGCATCACTGAGAAGTGGGCTTCCGCATTGCATACAGAATTTAGATTTACTTGGATTCGTATATTTGCATTTTGGGCAAATAAAAACAGAAGATATAACTGTGTCGCTCATAAGTTATCTGTATTGTTTCTATTATTAAATTACAAGAATTTTTTTAAAACTTCTACTAAACCAAGTTTAATATTTTCTTTGCAATCTCAGTCCCTGGCTCCAAGGCAAGCACTTTTTCTGAATACAATTTTGCATTTGGAAAATCCTTTGTCAGTCGATATATATCACTTAAATTTAGTAAATTTTTTAGAAAATTCGGATTTATTCTTTCGATTAATTTAGATACGGCAAGCGCATCATTATGCTCTCCTAATTTTTTATAGGAAATTGCTAAATAGTAAAGTAACTCTTCTTCTCTTTCAAATTGTGATATGTATGAGTTTAAGACTTCGATAGTTTTTCTGTATTCTTTTGTTTTATAGCACAAAATACCAAGTAGCCGGCTAAGATTTCGATTCGTTCTGTCCAGAACAAATGCAGAATATAAAATTGTAATCGCTTCCGGAAAACGGTTCTTATTCGCTAAAGCTTTTCCTTCTAAATATGAATTTTCTGTATCAAGTGCAATATTGGTATGAATATCTGTTGAAGTTTTTGTAGACCCGTCCCTGTTTACTTGTACCATAATATCAGAACTAGTAATCATACCGATTTCCTTCGGGGAATCAATCTCCGGCGCATAATCTTCCTTATACCCAATTCTTAGTAGCGATAAATCATCAATTATATTTCCAAGTGATTCAATGGATTTAACGATTTCATTTAAATTTGAATCAGCTTTTTCAACGAAACTTAGAAAAATTGTTTCATCTTCATTGATCGTTCGTGTCATATCGTTCGGAGTTAAATCAACATCATCCCGACCATCTGAGCCAAGTATAATAACATCTCCAATCCCCAATTGAATAGAATCGACACGAAAATCTGTATCGGAATCGAAGCCAATTTTTCTAAGCTGTATACCTTCTTCGATAAACGTTGCTTTTCCATCTCTATATAAAACAGAATAAGGATGCTCTGCATTAATATAATAGGCTCTACCCGTGTCCTCTTCTATAATAAATATAACTGCTGATATGACCATGCTACCGTTGAAAGATTTAAAAACAGAGTGAATTTCTGTATAGACATGAAAAAGCCAATCTTCAGGTGTTTGATTTAAAATTTTATTCTGAGAAGCAGACCTTGCCATGATTGAATTCATCACAACGCCCATCACAAGAGACCCACCTGCTCCTTGCATGGATTTTCCCATGGCATCTCCATTCATAGCCATTGTATATCGTTTAAAATTTTCTTTAGTGCCTAATCGTAAGTTGCCGGTAATACAAATATCTCCACCCAGATCTGCTTGCTTGCGCTTAAACTCGAATTGTTTTTTTTGCTTTATAATAAATTCTGTCTTAACAAGTTTCGATTTATTTGCATTGTAAAATAAAGGCTTCGCTAAAAGAGAAGTCAGAAAATAATCTCCATCTTGCTGTACTTTTAAAGACTCAATCAGTTCCATTTTTTCTCGCACTTCTCTTGTGCGCTCTTCTACTTTTTCTTCGAGGTTCTCGGCATAATCCTGCAATTCCTCTCGCGCCTGACGTATGGAACGAACCATTGAATTGAAAGAAACTGAAAGAAATCCAATTTCATCATAGGATTTAACAGGGACTTGCACAGTTAAATCACCATCATTTACATTCTTAACCCCCGCCAGTAATTTATTTAAAGGACGAACGAGACTTGTCTTAAAAAGCATAGGAAAAAAGAATAAAACTAAAAATACGACTGCTATCATTGCATAGATAATCAATCGCGCAGATTTATGAATATTTTTTCTATATTCGAGTAAACTAAAACCTACCTCATAGCGATTGGCATCTTCTATAAAATCAAAATGAGTATATGATTGAATTCCAGCATTCCTATAAAGTCGTTTCATTTCAGGAATCTGAATTTTTGAAATTTCTTCTATTGCTAATTTTTCCTTATTCTCTTCGGAAAGATTTTTATCTTTTATTGTTGATTTCTTTTCCTTAATTAAATTTTTCTTTTCCATTTCTTCGCCTCTGGCAATCTCCACTAGCGTCAAAGCAGGATTACGCGTAAATACAATTACCGTCTCATTTGTAAACATTGGTGCCCCGGCAGGCTTCATTATGACATATTCAACTTCCCCCGGTATTTCATCCCAACTTCCACGTGCGATAGCAAGCCTTGTCTGGTTAACTTGAAGTAGCCGCTTCTCATTATAATTTGCCTCGCTTTCTCTAAGTGTGATATCCCCAACGTATCCAAGCACCACTAAAATTGCTCCGAGGGAAATTCCAATTAGCTTCACCATGAATGATGTTGGCTCGGGTGAATTATTAATATATACTAGGGCGATATAATAAATAACCATCATAGTAGAAAGAGAAAATAAAAGCGCATAAAGATCATAGGATATTCTATCTGATTTTACTAAGACATTTAATAATGCGATTAAAATATGAATAAAAATTGGAATCGCAAAATCACGAGTAGACTCTGCATCTTTTCCTTTTGGATTCACTATTTTAATAATGCCAACTAAAAAATTAGAAAAGAAATACATTGGATAAGATAAAATACTGACGGGTTTAATAAGCCACTTGGAAAAAATGCCGTTATATTCCGAGTAACGAATTGTTTTTCTAAATAAATTAATAACTGGAATAACAAAAAGTAAAACGATAACTAATCCTACTTCTTTTCCAAAATCAAATGTATAAATTTGAGCTTTGAAACTATAAATCTTTTCCATAGGAAGAGTTTTAGTGACAAAGTGTATATAGGCAATAGCAGCAATTAGAAAAGAAAGAGAAATTACAATTCTAGCCTCTTTTGGTCTATCATTCTTCGGATAATAATAAGAAAACCCTACAAGGCAGGCATTCCCAAACATTACGAGGCAAGAGGCATATCTATGGTATGCGCCAAATTCAGCAAAGATGGAATAAGAGGCAGTGTATGCTGCAAATAAAAACATTTCCCCAATAAAAAAGCCCGTTAGCCAATAGGTAGAACCGACTTTTTCTTTTTTAAAAATTAAAAATGATGCTATGATAAGCGAAATTAAAGTGTCAAAAAAAACACCCGGGGAATAATAAGAAAATAACAACCAATCCATTACGTTATAATTGTCAATGGTTTTCGAAAGGCAACTAAGTTTTTATCGTTTAACATCTTTTAGGCGCAGTTAAAACATTGCAATATATATATGCCGAGTTACTTATTGTAATTTAGAATAGTTTCATATAATATTTGAATTCCCATTTTCAAATGAGAAATACGAATACTTTCATCTTTACCATGAATTCCGTCTAGCTCATAGTCAGTCAATAGAGCAGGAATAAGTCCATAGCATTTAAAACCATGCATGCGAAAATAGGAGGAATCAGTTGTGCCTGGAGATAAAAAAGGAGTAACCACAGCTTCCGGGACAACCTTTACAGCCGTGCCTGCAAGGGTTTGAAAGAATTTGCTATCCATGGGAGACACTGTTGCGGCTTCTGAATGTTTAACTTTGATTTCAATTTTATATTTATCTGCAATTTTTTTTATCTTAGCCAGGTATTCATCTGGAACCACGCCGGGTAACAGCCGTATGTCTACAGTTGCCCTGGTATGATTTGTAATTACATTAATTCCTATTGGGTCTGAATCAATGCCCGTTATACTAATCGTGTTAGATGTCATTGCACGTAAATGTCGATTGGATTTTATTACGCCATTTAATATCAATTGAATTAAAGGATTGCGAGATCTCTTAAGCACGAAAGAATTTGGAAATGAACTAGCTACTCCCATTTGATAAAAGAAAGCAGAGGTAACATCCGAGATAATTGTGTCTTTCGAAAATGTCTGGAGTTCCAAGAGAAATTCCAACATATTCTTAGCAGCATAAGAGACCGGTGGCGTACTACCATGCCCTGACTCTGCTTTAGATTCTAGCTCGAGCCAGAGAATTCCTTTTTCCGCATACTGGAGATTAAATATTTTACTACCTTTAACGGCTACTCCGTCCGTACCGCTACCACCTTCATTATGAATAAATTCATACCCCTTAAATAAATCTCTGTGGTTATTCACTATATACTGCGCACCGTGCATCGATCGACTTTCTTCATCAGCAAATGCAGCGTACATTAGTTTATGTTTAAGTTTAATGCCGGATTTTTTTATAAGTAGCATGGCATAAAGCTGCATCATGCCAAGCCCCTTCATGTCCACAGAACCACGACCATAAATTCTATCATCAATTCGAATCGCACCAAAAGGGGGATACTTCCATTCTGCCGCTTCCGCCTCCACAACATCCATATGATTCATAAAAATAACTCCACCGCCTTCTTCGGTGCCCGGTAATTCAGCAAGTAGACTTGTTCTGTCTGGTTTTCCAGGATAAGGAATTAATTTTACTTGAATCCCATTTTTTTCTAAAATTGCTTTTAGAAAATTGGCAGATTCTATTTCATTTCCGCGAATTGTTTTAATCTGAATATACTTTTGTAAATCGCTTGCTGCTTCTTCTGCAACAGCATTGAAATCTGGAAGGTTTGGATTTTCAGACTGGGCTTGGATTTTAAGACCGGTCTCGGCGAAAAATAGAGTAAAGAGTAAAATTAGGATGAAGATACCAAGAAGTGACAATAAAATTTTTTTCATAATTCAATTGAGTAAAAATAGAAAGTATTAGGCAAGACTTAAATTGCAGGCTTAAAGCTTTTCTTTGCTTCCCTATATTTCCAAACTAATACTACGAATACGATAAGTAAACCAAGCGACTCTCTTGCTTCTTCTACTTCATTATCTTTAATCATGCTGGGACTAAAAATAGAACCTGCACCGTATTGACTAATCGCAGCTAGAATAGAAGCAACTAACGTCATAGACCAGATAAGTGAAATTACTATTCCAAGAAGTATAATCTTATCATAGTATTTGCCTCTAGCTGCAAGAAAACAAATTGTTGCGGCAAAAAAGTAAATTAAAATCCAGATTAGCGGATCAGGATCATTGTATTGTACTCCAGCAAAAAGTAGAAACATAAAAGATAGGATATAGTTCGTTAGCCGCATCAATTAGTTTGCTCCTCTTTGTTTTTGGCTTGCATAATAAACTACTTTCCTTGCACGCATAACGTCTCCTAGAGGTCTATGAGCAAGAAGTGCATTCCATGGATCAAATAAAGTCTTTTCGATTTTTTCAGCGAGAGTTTTTGCATCGGCTGAATCCAGATTTTGGGAAGGTATGACAAGTTTTGCAACAGTAATATAAGGCGACTCTGACTCTAGCCAATCTACAGATGCATCTTCGACAGGTGTAATTTTTTCATCTACAAAAAATTGGAGTTGTAAATTAAATTCTACTGTTTCCGTTGCAAGTGCGTTCTTGATATCGACGGATAAGTCAGATTTATTTGGGGTTAAATTAGGCTTAGCCGCGATAGGTATAAGACGAACTCGAGCAGCATATTCTCCACAGGCAATAGGAGCAGCGGAATGAAAAGTTTCAGTCATAAACCCGGAAAATGGTTTTCCAAAAGTCTTAACTGTTTTTGCAATTTTTTGAAATCCACCAATGAGACCGTAAGTTCCTATCATATGCTTTAGAAGAGCAAACGGGCTTTCGGACGCGGCTAATACAAGCGCAATGAAAGGAGCAGACTTTGGAAAAGAAAAAGCAGATTGGTTGATGAGTGTAAAATCCTGATTTTGAGTATTTCCATTTCCAAGAGCACTTGGAGCATTCTGACCTAGAACTTTAATCGCAAAACCACGAATATCCGGAACTGCATCTGGCTTAACATCCACGCCACCATTTGAAATTCGAATCAATGTATCATAACTAGCAGGCTTTACAAAAAGACCTTGCTTTGCATACTCAGGAAGATTATCCATTACCTGTAGCTTAGCTCTTAGACCGCAAATCATTTTTCTGTGTAATGCTCTTCCGTTTCCGAAAGCTACTGATTTCTTTTTTTGTATCTCGGCAATTTTTTCTGCGTACTCGTTAAATTTTTTTTCTTCGTCGGATGCAATATCTTCTTTCCAATCTTTGCTAGGTGCTTTCATAAAAATTCCCTCTTATCAATCTTGTATCACTTATCCATACAATGTCAGCTTCATTTAAGACAACTCTTTTTATTTAGAATGGACAGGAGTTTGTAGAGCCTGCCTTAGTGCTACAGGTAATTGCCTTTACTCTCTTACCAGTGCGCAAATCAGAGACTAAATCTTTTTCTGCTTGGGGAAATCCTCCCGTTAAACAAGCAGTTGCATCTGATTTTAGCTGTGTGATATTAGTTCCTGTAGGCAATGTTAGAGACAATAAAGAGTCTGCAGTATTTACTAATTTATCTGCGGCTATTGCGATTCTACCTCTCGGTGAATTTGCAAAATTAAATTCTATTTCACTAATCAATGTGGAAGAATTGAGTCCAGTTGCTTCGCAGGATGAAACTACAGAATAAGTATTATTAGCCTGAAGAATATCTTGATCTGGAAAACTGGTTATAACATCTGTAGCAATCCCAGTATTAATAAATGAAAAACTACAAGAAGGGACTGCTTTTACTAAATCATTGCCATCACTTAGATTATAACTTTTCTCGCCAGAGGTTAAGATTAAATCATTGGCATTGCATGTTCCAGCCGATCGCCTGTCGCAATAGGCTGTGCTAGTAGATGTTTCTTTGCGAAGACAATTTCCCTTTGCTCTAGTTTGAGCCAGAAATAAAAAAATGAGATCAGTTTTTTGCTTTTGTTCCTTTCTCTTTTTTATCCCATCAATGTCGGAGCAAGTGAGGCTAACAACTAACAAAGCCAAAAAGAAAGTAAAAGTCTTAAGCCTATAGATTCGTGAGAATGACATACTAAAACCTTACCTCCACTCCGATATTTAAAAGGGGTAAATAAACGAGTCTACCACCGGGTAATGGCGATTGCACGTAGGGTGAATTCAAAGTATCATACGTTGGAGAAGGATTTGTTCCGTTCAAATACGGCTTTGTAGCATCGAAGGTTTGTCCGGAAATATTTCTCCTCCCTAGAAGATTGATTACTTCAATGTAACCGTTAACAAGTCCCCAATCGTAATTCATAAATCTATCCAAGCGAATATCAACTTGTTGAAAGGAAGCAAACCTATTCGAATTATAATCATTCGAATACTGCGCAGTATTGAGATTAACCCCAAAACTTGCAGCCGTTTGAATTCGACTAGAGCCTACTATCGGAGTAATAGGAGTATTTGTAAAATAGCGAAACCGTCCGCCGAATTGCCACTCCCTCGTGATTTTCCAACCGAATACAATATTTAAAAGATGAGTTCGGTCTAAGTCGTATAATTCTCTCCTGTCATTATCATAAAGAAGTTCAAATTGATTATCATCATAATAGTTTACATAATTATTTCCCACTTCCGTTTGATACAAAAGTTTTCTAGTTCCATTCTTTAATGTTCTATTTGTTGCCTCGGAGCTTGCAAGTCTAGTCTGGTGATTATTTCTTTTTGTGATAGAATTTGAATAAGAAATCCAACCGAAGAATCCATTTTCACCGGGCTTGTTTGACTTTTTCAAAAAAATTTCTACACCCTCTGAGAAACCGTCTCCTCTATTTGAATAGTTCAAACCTTTATCAGTTAAAATATTTCTAGAAACAAAATCCGTTTTTTGTAATATATCACGCGGTTCATTATTTAGTGCATACGGGTTTCGCGCATAACTATCAGGAACCACTAAATCAGAAAATATATTTCTAAAACCCTCCACTTTTAAAAGCCACTGCGGGTTTATTTCTTGATTTATCCCAGCTGCGAGATGCTCCGCTTTTTCCATCAGCAAATTGGAATTACCCACTTTAGCGGATACTTGCTCTATACCTACAGGCGCATTGCGATGAATCCCGGCTCCAGCTATAAAGGTAGTTCCCGTCTTTGCAATCGTGTACGAGGAATTGATTCTTGGACTAAGAGCACGTTGGCTTGCTAAGTTGTAATAATCCCATCTTACACCAGGAACTAATTTAAAACCCGCATACTCTAAAGTAGCCTCGGCATAGGTCCCGTATTCTTTTGTCTTTGCACCGTCTCCGTCAATGAGTGCTCGAAAGGTCGGTGAGCTATCTAAAAGGTCATTGAAAATTTTAGAAAATTGAGTATTTTGCTGGGTAATATTTTCACCTTTTAAAGTAATATTTCTTTCTCTATAATTTTGTCCTGTCTCAATTCTGAAAATATTTTTAACGATTTCATAAGACTGGATATTTTCCGCAAAATATAGAGTTTGCGTGGTTACGTTTTGCAATCCGAAAATATTTTCCGCAGTTGCAGGATTTGTGATTTTAAGTTCAAAAAATTCTTTGAAAGTATTACGAGAAACACTGAGAGTATTGGAGAATTTTGTTCCGGGTTGGTAAATATACCTTATCCCCTCGGTGTGGAAATTTTTATCAAGTCCTATCGGTGGACGATTATCAGCAGATCCGGACCCTGCATTTTCAAAAGCAGCCTGTGTTTTTGTATAAGCCTGTCTGTCACGTGCTCCAAAGAGAGAAGCGGTTACTTTATGTTTATCCGAGAAATCATATCCATACTTAAATTGGTAATCCTGATAATCCGCATACTTTGCATTAGGCGGAATAGCATCCGGGTACAATTTAAGTAGAACAAGGTTTGGATAATTCTTTCTAGCCGCTGCAATCATATAAGATTTTTGACTGAGCCTTGTTTCAATCATTGCATCTGACAAAAAAAGATTCATATTTAAAATTGCGGAAGTCTTTTTAACCTCTGATTTACCTTCGATGTTAATGATACCGCCTGTCGCATAGCCATACCTTGTAGAATAAGCACCTGTATAAACATCGAAAGATTTAATGATATTATTATTTAATACTGAAGATTGATTTCCTAAGTGAAAGGGGTAACTAATAGGAAACCCATCAAAGTAAAACTGGTTCGCCCTTGATCCTGCACCGCGTAATACGATATCGCCCCTATCACTGTTTTTATACGGACCATTATTATTGCCTTGAAACAAAGCAGCCGTTGTAGAAAGACCAACCGGTATACCGGGAGAAACCCCCGGCAAAGTTAAAATAGCCTTTAATGAATCACCCTGTGCCCCGGGTAGGCGTTTGATTTCTTCTTGTTGTAGAGTATAGCGCGAAAGCTTTGATTTTTCTTTTTCGCCAGATACTTCAATGGCACCTTTTTCTTTCTCACCAACGAAAAGGACAATTTCTTGTCCGTCGTAATAGATTTCTTTACGCTTTACTTCTACGTCTGCACCTGAAATGATTCGAAGCGTGTAATAACCATTTGCCGGAACTTGGAACCCAATTTCTCCTTTAGAGTTGGTAGTAAAATATCCACCCGATTCTTTTATCACGACAATAGCGTTTGGCTTAGGTAAATTTGTAGCTTTATCTATAACCTTGATTTTTGCAGAAATAGGCTTTTCCTGTGCAGTGAGTGAGATAGAAACAAGAAAACATAAATAAAAATATATAAATAATTTCAAAATATCCTCACACAACTCCAAGGATACGTCTTGAAAGGACACCTTGCATTTAACATATCTAATTCGCAGCGAGTCACTTCACCTGGTGGTCTGTCCTGCGTAAAAAGAAGCGGGTCACTCGGTCGGTTGCCACATTGACTTGCTTTCGCTTCAATCAATATAGAAATTCGTTTTTGGATTTCCCATGAATCAATCCTGTTATTATCATAGCAGTGCAGAATGATTAAAAGAATAAGAAGAATTTTATTTTTTTTATGCATTGATTCTATAAATAGTAAATCGGTCTTTCATTCCAGGAACTTCATACTTCAATTCTTCGAGCATAATCTTGTTAGACTCTAAAAATAAATTCACTTCCGGATTATCTTTATATTCCTTTGTAAACACAATTTGAGATGCTCCTGCTAATTTTTGAATCTTAGCAGCAATGTTTACAGTCTTACCGAAATAGTCAATTCCACTATTTAGATTTACCGCAATACATTGTCCATAGTGAATAGAAATTCTAAGTCTAATTCCATTCATATTTTTTCCATTAAAACTATTACGCATAGACATAGCCGCCTCGATCGCACCTTTGGGAGAAGGAAATGCTGCCATTACTGCATCGCCTATTGTCTTGATAATAGCTCCTTCATTTTCTTTTACAAACTTATTAATTTCTTCAAAATGTTTTTTTACCTGGACGAATGTTTTAGAATCCCCATACTCTTCATAAAGAGTAGAAGAACCAACTATGTCAGTAAATAAAACCGTTTGCAAGCCTAGCTCTAATTTTAATTCACTTGATAGCGACTCCGCAGAAAATAAATCATGGAACTCTTGAAGACTAAAAATATAAGCCGGTCTAAGCACATACGGATCCCAGGAAGTTTCTTCAATTGTAAACAGATGCGGCTTATCATCTGTATTTGCTATTCTCACCTGAGGGTTTTGGGCAGACAGGTAATTTTGATTACCCCCAATAGACCAATTTACAATATCCGCAGATTCTGAATCCGTTATATTTAAAGTCCCAATTTCATTATTCCCCTTGATTCTAAGTCGATAAAGACCAATACTAAGATTCAAGTTTGTCTCTATAGTCTCTTTTGGCGCCAAAATTTTTTGGAGTTTTATATGAGGTTTTTTTGCAGGTTCAGCGCTACAAAAAAAAACTTTTGCTACCGGTCGAATTGATGGGTGAACGTGAAAAGTAATTTCAATAGAATTTTCTGAATCATTTTCATATTCAATATTGCAAACTTCACAATTTGCTTTAGCTGGAATGTCGTATAACGTTCCTATTTCAATGCGCGTACCACGACAATGCGGGCATATTACATCCCAACTAATAGTGAGTAGCCCGGCGCGAGTAGCATACATACAGGCAATCACTAGATCTCTTTCTTTAAAGTCCCATTTCTTCGCTAATTCAAGCACACGAATTCGATATAAGTCTATTTCATTCCCATACTCGATATAATCAATGAGTTTATGAACAAGATCTTTTGAAATATTTTTTTGTAATAATTCTTCCGTAATTTTAAAAAGCGCCGAATGGTTATTAACCATACTTTTTTCTTCCCGTGCAGGTAATTGCGGTTTGAAGGTTCGAGCTTTAGAAAGTTTTTCAATCTCTGACAGAATTTCCGTATATTTTTTATGGATAATATTTTTAGATGCAAGCAGTAGCAGCTTAGAGAAAAAGCCACGCGGTATCCAACCGAGGTATACATAAAGCCTCGTTGTACTTTCTGAAATTTTTTCAAAATGGTATATTGCTTTCACTGTATGCGCAAAACCCCTGCTATATTCTCGAACGCTTATTAAGTGTTTGCCTGCAACCCATGTCCATGGAACTTCCACCCATTCAAGCCGAACGCCTGCATTTTTAGCTTTCCCATAAAGGACTCCTGCTTTTTCTTCAAAATTCATTTCGCTAAGCCCGATTGCTTTATTAAGCCTAGAAGTATCACTAATAAAAGACCATAAGGAATCTACCGAAATCGTAAGCTCATAGGACCAGAACCAATCTAAACGTTTTGGCTTCCCTAAAATATATTTATCATCCCAAGGATAGATTTTGAAAAATTCATCTATTGTTAAACTCATATTAGTTTAGATATATGTAATGAGTTCAAAAGAAAAACAAGTCGTAAAATTTATTTAAAAAAGAAAAAGAATGGTTGTTAAATTATAATCCTAGTTAAAGTATGTGACGTGGAAGTCATACCATTTTTATGAAGTTAGAAAAAGTTATTTATGAAAACCTAGTCATTGTCGGATTAGAGGGTTATCTAGATATGGGTACATTCAGAGAATTCGAATTGTACATCCAAGACATTGTCAGCGAATCAATTTTGAACGTTGGTATTGATCTATCTAAATGCAGAGCCATTGATTCCTCTGGCATGGGATGCATTCTTCGACTCATGAATAATTTAAAAGGAAAAAATAAAAAACTCAGTCTTTTAGATGTCCCTTCTAATATAAAAGGAATTCTTAAAATAAGCCAAATTGATAAGTATTTAAAAATTATTTCAACTTCAGAATTTAAAGCTGAGAACTCATAATACTCTTTATTTAGACAATATATAGAATAATAGAACTGTTGTCCCGAGAATGATTCTATAATATCCAAAGCTTGAAAAACTATTTTTTTGGATAAACCCAATAAACCATTTAATAATTCCCATACAAAGAATAAAAGTTAAGAAAAATCCAATTGCAAGCAAATAGAGAGTATCCCCATAAAGGAGTTCTCTATATTTATAAAGCTTATAAAGACTAGCCGCAATTAAAACGGGAATAGCCAAAAAGAAAGAATACTCGGCTGCGCTTTTCTTAGGTAGCCCCAAAAGTCTTCCAGCAATAATGGTCATTGCTGACCTGGACATTCCAGGGATGAGAGCAAAACATTGACAAATCCCTACAATAATAGATTGTCTAAAACTTAAATTTGGGGTTACGGATGCAGGGTCAGTGGACATGCCCTCTATTTTTTTTTCAACTAGAACAATTGCAATACCACCGGCTAACCATGCGAAACCTAAAATGCAAAGTAAATACTGACTGGCTTTAATACTATCTAATATACTTTTAAACACAAAGCCGAAGAGTAGCACAGGTAAAGACCCAATAGCAATATTAATAAAAAATTGAAGTCCGGAGTTATCCGTTGTTTGCCCCAAAGCAAACTGAACTGTTTCTTTTAGCTTTTCAATTAGAAATTTTCTATATAAAACTAAAACAGAAAGAATTGCCCCGCTTTGGATAAAAATATCGAATAAATCATCGAAGCTTGCACCATCTTCCACATTAAATGGGAAAAAAGATGTGAATAAGAACAAATGCCCAGTTGAGGATACAGGCAAAAATTCCGTAATAGATTCAATGATACTTCTAAGGATTAGGTTTAGGTAGTTGTTCATGCGAATTAAATCGTAGAGACGTAGCTCGCTATGTCTCTACGTCTAGATAATTTATTTACTTTCAGGAACTACTGGTTTTTCTTCTGTCTTTGTTTCTGGTTTAGACTCAGACGACTTATCGCTTTCTTTCTCTTTATCCTTGCTAGGATCTTTTTTTAGAATACTAGGTCCTGTTTTTAAGTATTGTTCGAGATCAAATTTATCGTTGTGCTTAATAGAGATTCCTTCTTTCACTCTCTCTAATACTTTTGGAAGAATCTTTTGTGATTCTTCTTGTTTTAAAACGCCTCTTCCGATTTGTAAGCATCTATCAAGAGTTACTGATTTCATGCGGGGATCTTTTTCTCTTAGGTCTTTACATTTATTGCTTGCATCTTCATCGGTGATTTTAATTTTTTTCTCAACTTGTTCTGTGATATATAATTGAGAGACTGTTTGCATTTCTAAATATTTTACAATGTTTTTTATATCAGCGCGTGTAGTAAAACCAGACTTATCCGCAGCCGTCTTAATCATATACATATTGCGATAGTTATCATAAAAATTCTTTGGTTGAAATTGATAATTAATTGATTTTAATTGTTCATCTAATTCTTCTATATCAGTAGAGACAATCTTTATTAGATTTTCTTTTTCTACGTTCTGCATACGACTCATAGATTCAATTGCAGTCTCATATGTTGTCTCAAATTTCTTAACCGTTAGTTTTTCTCCATCTAAGGTTTCTATAACGCTACTATTGTCATCCTCACACCCAGCAAAACTGAAAATACTAAGCGTGATAAGATTGATTAGAATTAGTTTGAATTTCATTTAATTAGTTCCTTGTTAAAAACAAATTATTTTCCGATTTCGGCATGTCTACCCTTTTTTTATTAGGAAATCCGTTGTAAAAGATTTATGATTTCTTTTAATCTCGATTTTTCAATTTTATTCTTTGGTTTAAATCGAAGAATACTTGGCTCTTTTGGTTGAATGGAAAGTCCTTCTTTGGAAACAATTAATTTCATAATTTTAGATGGATCTCCTTTGAAATGCTGACCTGACTTTAATTTGATTTCGCCTGCATCTTCCGTGATAAATTCAAATCCAAGACCCGAGCCTAGAACTCGAATTTTTTCTAATAGTAAAAAAGTTTCAACGACTTCTGGAAATTTCCCAAACCTATCTTCCATTTCAATTGCGATCTCATCCATTTCATCTAAATGCAAAGCGCCTTCAAATCGTTTGTAGAATTCTATCTTTTGTTTTGTGTCAGGAATATAATCTTCTGGAATATAAAAGCTTGCCGCAAGATTTACGACTGTTCTTATTTCAATCGCGATTTCTTCTTTTTTGAGTTTGCTTACTGCTTCGTTTAACATTTGCACATAAAGATCAAATCCAATTTCCATAATCGATCCACTTTGTTCGGTTCCGAGTAAATTTCCAGCACCTCTAATTTCTAGATCCCTCATTGCAACTTTAAACCCGGCGCCTAATTCCTGGTATTCGGAAATGGTATTGAGTCGTTTTTCTGCTTGCTCAGTCATGGATTTATTTGCCGGATAAAATAAATAGGCATGTGCCTTTCTACCACTTCGCCCCACTCGCCCTCTTATCTGGTAAAGTTGCGACAAACCAAACATATCCGCTCGCCTAACAATCATTGTGTTCACATTAGGCATATCAATTCCCGATTCAATGATTGTAGTCGTTACCATTAAATCATATTTTCTATTATTGAAGTCCATGATTGTTTCTTCGACTTCTTCTTCTCCTAATTGTCCGTGCAAGATTCCAATTGAAATTTCCGGAAGAAGCTTTCCTATTTCTCTCGCTTCGTTTTCAATTGTTTCCACACGGTTGTGTAAATAAAAAACCTGTCCACCTCGCTCTAATTCTTTTTCAATGGCAAGCTTCATAATTTCTTCATTGTCTTCTAATACAAATGTTTCTACGCTTTGTCTATTCTTTGGCGGAGTTTCGATGATGGATAAGTCCCGTATGCCGGTGAGAGACATGTGAAGGGTTCGAGGAATTGGGGTTGCACTGAGTGTTAGAACGTCTACAAGGTTTTTTATTTTCTTAATTGCTTCTTTATGGTTAACACCGAATCGCTGCTCTTCATCAATAATGAGTAGGCC
>JANYCR010000316.1 GCA_025360185.1 Leptospiraceae bacterium
GCCGGCTTACAAGCAGTAATCGCATCTCCTCCAAAGAACGGTGACTCAGTAGCTGTCCTCGGTCCAAGAAGACTGGGAAGCCTACTTATTGCTGCCCTCAAGGCTTACAAAGAAAGTTTTGGAATTAATTTTACAATTACGGCACTTGCGAGGCATGAAGAGCTTTTAGATTTAGCAAAAAAACTGGGAGCAGATAACGGTATTAATCTGACAAAGATAAGTCCTGAGTCAATTGCAAAATCTTTCGATATCGTTTACGATACTACAAGCACGGAGTCTGGATTTAAGTCTGCTTTAAATTTTGCGAAAAGAGAAGTTCATCTGAAATCAACGAATGGATTAGAAATGTGTGGCTTTCATAAATTAACTGAGCTTGTCGTAGACGAGCTTTCTATTTTACCATTTACAAAAGAAAATTTAGAATTTAAGTGGGAGAAAGAAACTCATAAAAATGATCGAATCTACTCGACGATTCCAATTTCTTTAGATGATAAAGAAATGAAACTTTATCGTAAAGATATTTCGAATGCTGAAAAAATTCTAGATTCAGAAGAGTTTGCAAATAGACTCCCACGTTTTGATTTGGGCGTTGCCTCTACTATTTCTGAAATTGATTCCTTGATTCGCCCAAGTCCAATGCATGAAAATTCTATCATCCGCCCGAGAGGGGCAATTTTATTTAAAGGGGATAGTGATGGTAATCCGCTACTAGAATTTGTGAATTCAGGTGGAAGCATTCGAACATCCCGTTGCGGCGATTTTCATTTAGCCATTCGATTGCTTGAGGAAAACAAAGATTTGGCTGAAAGCTTGTCTACAAATATGATTAGCCATACATTTCCCGCTAACAAAATGACTGAGGCGTTTGCTACTGCTAAAGATTCGAGTGCCATTAAGGTAATCGTAGAGCATTCATGAAAACAATTGAGACTTCGCTTGGCTTTCCATTAGAGCATGATGGGAAAAGTTGGAAAATTCATTTAGAAGAACTCCGGCTATTTACAGGTCTTTCGGTTCTTGCTAGGATTTTAGGCGATCAAATTTTGGATCATATGGAAACTCAGTTTGGAGATGTAACATTCTCTTATAAGATCAATTCAAATATAAATCCTGAACTTCTTGAAATGCAAATAGTGGCTATTCAAGTGTATTCGCAGTCAGGTATTTTAGATGATGTTCTATTTAATAAAGATGAATTTCATTCACAACTCAGGACAATCTTTGGAACTTTTCAGCGTCCTAAGTGGGCAAAAAGAATCCATCCTGAATTTTATGGAGAAGATCCGCGTGAGGTAGAATCATGCGGGCTTTTGTTTCCTTTCAGCCTTCCGGGTGAAGAAAATAAAAAATTTCAATTCATTCTAGAGAGAGTGACAAATACGCGTTATACGGGAAAATTTTTTCTTCGATTGAGTATTGAAAATCAAGTAAACCTAAATTCCATCCAAGATGACAAAAGAATGATTGTAGATGATTTAGATTCGCGAGTGTATATTGCGGGAACTACAAAACTTTCTGAATCCCTTAGTGATAAAATTTTGACTGCAAGTAATAAGGGACTCGTTTCCTATTCGGAGGATAATGCTCCGTATAGTTCCTTATTCGAACAATTACACAAAACTCATTTAGAAAAAGTAGACCAAATCAATTTTTATTGGAATAGAAATTTTTCCGAGCTAGTTCAGGATTTAACAAGAGAAAAACAGGTTTTGATTTTTAAAAAGATATTTTTAAGTTTAGAAGATGAGGCAGTGTGTAGACTTTTGCAAGAAGGGGAAACGATTCGCCTGGAGATTGGAATTCTTTTTGTAAACTTGTATCTGACACGGTTAACGCGGGTATTGAACTTTAGTCTCGGACAGGATAAAAAAAGTTTTTCTCTTGATTATTATTTAAAGCGGATGCCAAGCCTTGAAAAAATTTCTGACTCGAAATTGCATGGACTCGATTTCTCTGGAACTAGAATTTTTTTGATTCATCATATAACATCTGAAATTATTGCACTCATTGAAGCATTTAGAAGACTGGATGTTGATGCACTCGATGTAATATTTGTAAAATATGCAGGAATCATTCCCTCTGCTTATTTAGATGTGCTTCTCGATGTACCTGATAAAAGTTTCTTCATGGCAGGGCTCATGCGACACCTAACAGAGAGTAACCGCGAGTATTTTACTCCAGCAAAGTATTACACGGATATTTATAAGCATACCAGTTTACTAAAAACCATGCAGGAAAAAAAATTTGGATTTTTAGAAGCAATGAAGTATCTTTCCTGTTATTTCTTTTTATTGTTTCTTACAAAAGCAGTTCATGATAATAAGAAAGTTTTAGTTGTGGAAGACGGTGGTTATCTTTCGCCACTTCTAAATGAATATTGCCTGACAAATAAGACGACTAAAGAAGTATATGCAATCTACCAGATAAATGAAAATATTCCAACGGAAAATTCTTTTACGAAACTTTTACAAAGCGTTTTAGTTGGAAGTGTTGAGCATACAAGAAATGGTTACGACAAATTAGCTGCTACAGTGGAAAAACATGGAAGCCTGGTAAACGTAGCGTATTCTATAGCGATTTCAAAGAATAAAGTTGTCGAAGAATCTAAAGAGGTAGCGCATTCAATACTCAGCGCAATCGAATCGATTCTACATGGTCAGGGAATGGTTCTCTCTTCAAAAAAAACTATCATACTAGGTGCAATGGGGAATATTGGGAGTTTCCTCTCGAAGTATTTAAAAGATGGAAGATTGCATGATACGAATAAAGAAATGATACAAGTAGATATCCGTTATCCACAAGTAATAAACGAAACCTACCGAACTTTTTTAGAAATTCCAGATGAAATTTTTCTTTCTTTAGAATTGTTCATTGGAGTAATCGGAGCTTCCATTTTAAAAAAAGAATTTTTAGAAAAATTAATTTTAAAAGGAAAAAAATCAAGACTCATCTTTGCGTCAGGTTCAACCAAGACCGTTGAATTTTCTGAATTATCAGAATATTTATATGAAGTATATTCCATGAATTCGCCTGCAATTTCTGGTATACCTATTCAAATTTCTTATGATAAGATTATTGATCCCCAGACAAATACGATTCAAGGGACAAAAGTATTTATTGCGTTTCAATC
>JANYCR010000326.1 GCA_025360185.1 Leptospiraceae bacterium
TCCGCAGGTAAGACAAAAGAAATAAAGAGTAAAAGAATTAATATTTTTTTGATCATCGTTTTTCTTTGGAACTTTTTCTATAGATTAATTTGCAGAGAAAAATAAAAGCTTGAGTATTGCTACACTTTTTCAGGTTATATAAAAAATAATAAATTCTCCATTGGTTTCTTTCCTCAGCCTGACAGTTTTATGACAATTCCATTTTTATCTATGGTAAAATATTAGTATGTGGTCAAATTTACTTATACTACATTCAAATGATAAGAACAGGGAAAGGGAAAGCTTTCCAAGCTTATTGCACTGGAAGACCTGTATGAGAACGCTTTACATTGGCGATATTCGAATTTTTGATCATTCGCAAGCGCAACTCTCTCGCCATTATGAAACGTATGTAGGCTACGAGGCTTATAAATTACTTCTCGAAATTGTAAGCGGAATCCGTTCTAGACTTTTGGGCGAAACAGAAATCTTAGCTCAATTCAAAGAAATTTTAAAAAATGAAACATTACCTAAAAACTCTCTCGGAGATTATTTAAAAAAGCTCCGCGATCAAATCATTGAAGACTCTCGTAAAATTAGAAGTGGGCACTTGCGTTTTTTGGGAGATCAGTCTTACGGTGGTTTGGCGAACAGATACTTGAAGACAACAAAAGAAGTTTCACTCTTTGGAACTGGGAATTTAGCTATAAAAGTATTACCCTGGCTTTTAGAAAAAAATAGAAAAGTCACTGTCATTGGAAGAAATTTAGAAAAACTAAAAGAGATAGCGGCAAAATATCCTGTGCAGATTCAAACGTTAGACGCTTTCGTTCCTAAGGATGAAGCAATCGTAATCGCGGCACCTATTTCCTTAAAAGAAATTATTCCTTCTATCAAAGAAAATACGATAGTCGTTGATTTCAGAGAAGATGACAAGGGGGATAATTTTGGTAATTCGCTAAATTACATTTCTTTTGAATCTATGTTAAACTCTCTCAAAGCACAAGAAGAGCGTAATAATGAATTACGTAAGACATTAGAAGTCGTTGTTTCTGAGATTGCAACAGAGCGAGAAAACGAAAGTCAGAATTTCATCTATGGTTGGGAAGATATACCTTGCGTAGCTTGCTAAAAATTGGCTCTAGAAAAAGCGCACTCGCTAAATTACAATCTTACTTAGTAGCAGATGCTCTAAAGAAAAAAATTCCTGAACTTAAAGTCGAATTCTATTTTAAAGAATCGTTAGGCGATAAAGACCTTACTTCTCCGCTCTGGAAAATGGGCGACCGAGGAGTTTTCACAAAAGACTTCAATGAAGATTTATTAAACGAGACAGTAGATGTAGTAATTCATTCATGGAAAGATTTAGATTTACAACATGAGGATAATACAGAGATCATCTCTATTCTAGAGCGTGCCGACCAGAGAGACTTACTTCTCTTTAAAAAAGAACATTTATTAAATCCAAATTTTTCTGAAGTTAAGATATTTAGCTCTTCTCCAAGACGCGAGTTCAATCTGAAAAGATTTCTAGCAAAAGCATTTCCTAAAAGACTCCAAGGTAAACCAATCGTATTCGAGCCAGTGCGGGGGAATATGCAGACTAGACTTGCGAAATGGAGCGAGAACAACGAGGTGCAAGGTTTAATCTTAGCAAAAGCAGCACTTGATAGACTTCTTACCGAAAACTTTCCAGAAGCGTCTACCGATGAATATGCGCAAATTCGAAAAGCAATTCGAGCTTATTTAAAAGATGCAGCTTTTATGTGCCTTCCTCTTTCGGAAAATCCAAATGCTCCAGCACAGGGAGCACTTGCAGCAGAAATAAAATCTTCCAGACAGGATATACGAGAAATTATCTCAACGCTTACAATTCCTGAAGTAAGTAAATCAGTATTAATCGAAAGAAGAGAATTGCAAAAATACGGCGGAGGATGTCACCAAAAAATCGGTGTAAGTTCTTTCATACGAAAATTTGGTGAAGTTTTCTATCTTCGCGGGCTAACGGATAACGGGATTGAATTAAATGCCCAATCGCTTTCTAAAAATAAAACTACTCAACCGAAAGCAGAGAGAATAACAAATATTTTTCCGCGTGAAAATGAAAAGTTAAAATTCAAACGGAAAACTATTACAGAGCCAATGCTTAGTGGTTCTAATTTTTTAGTTGCTCGAACCAACGCATGGCATCCCAACTGGACAAGCATGAATTTAGATCAAATCATCTGGGCTGCCGGAATTAAAACATTATACCAATTAGCCTCTAAAGATCAATGGGTAAGTGGAACCTCAGATGGTCTAGGCGAAGAGGAAAATCCTAGTATTTCTATCTTACTTGGTGAAGATAAGCCATTCATCAAACTAACCCACGAAGACAGTAGTGAAATTCATTCTGATTTAGAAAGAATCTATACTTATAAAATTTCGCTTGATGAGGATATTCCTGATTTAACGTTAAAGACTCATTTCTTTTGGATGAGTGGTTACCAGTTTGATCTGGCTATTCAAAAGTATCCATCCATCTTAAATAGTTTTCATGCCGCCGGTCCCGGAATTACAGCCACTCATATTCGAAAGCGATTAGGTGATAAAGGAAGTCTGGAGATTTTTTTGAACTATGAAGATTGGCTAGAGTTTCATAGTTAACACTTTCCATTCATAATCTTAATATCTCCGCAGGAATAATAGTAAGTTGGCGCATCTGCATGGTTATCTATCATTTCTTGGACTAATCGAATGGTACAGGAATCACAATTCACATTTGGAACTGTAATAGTCGCTTCATAAGAATGGGGAAGGGTTGCCGGATTATTCTGATCATCCGCAATTGTTTTCATGCGTATCCAATCCTTATCATTGGCTTTTGAAAATTCAATCCAATACTTTCCAGTGTGATCAACTGTTTCTATCCATCGGATTTTAATTTTAGTTCCGGCTGTTAAGACTTTCGGATTTTTACCGCGCTGATTTTCACCGCAGGGTGAGTCTTTCATGTTAATTCCACGTGGGGGAACATCGCTGTCATCCGCAAGTCTTGCATGAGGCTGGATTTGGATTACGACTAATACAGTTATTAACACTAGAAAAAATATTTTAATTTTATTCATTGCGATGAAAACCCCTTTTGACATTTTTGAAATGCTTCTCGAAATGCAGCTTCAGCCGATTCCTCTGAAACTGCTTCCATTCCAGTATAAGTTCCATTTCTATTAAAGAGCATTGCTCTATATTCAATATAATCATATAACTTGGGATTGATTTTATATCCAACAGGATCGAAAAGAATAGAACGACTTGTGTTGAATAAAATAGTTGGCATTGGAAACAAAATGCTATTACCCGCTTGCGGTATAGAAATTGTATTTTCAAAACTCAACTGGTTACTGCCAGAATTTAAGATTGGACTGAATACCCTGCTATCAAATTTAAAATTAGAAATATCATCACAATCTATTTTCTCTGTAATAATATTTCTAGTTTGATATTGTACTAAAATATTAGAAGCAACTATACCAGCATCACAAGAACTACTTGAATTGTTTGCTGTAAAGACAACTGCGGCTAATGCGATTTGTTTATTCTTATTATTTTTTGTGTGGCAGTGAAGTAAGAGGAATAGAGATAGGATGCATATAAAGGAAAAGGACACCGATGCAGAGGGATTCAGAATCCGCATTCTAATCAGTGTCCTTGGGGTTAACCAGTATTTACTTCAATTGTTTTGCATCGTGAGAGATTACTTTCTTACGATCTACTTTCACAAAACCTTTTACTGTATGAACTGTAAAAGTATTTTCGTCCATAGCGGTAATCACACCAGTAACCGCACTTCCTCCGTCAAGAGATAGGACTTCAAGACGTCCGTATTTTGCGAAGAGACTTTTTTCTGTTTCAGCCGGAACAGACTCTTCGTCACCATCCTTACCTTCAATTATTCTTATATCAGCATCTGTGATAGTAGATCTTTTGAAATTTCCACCACGAGACATCTCCAGTGCAGATTCCTTGCTATCCAAGATTTCGATTGGCTCAACAGTAAGTGGAACTTCATCTTTGTGTTTTGTAATTCCGACAACACCATCCAATACAGATACTTTAGTCACTTCATCTTTAGTTTTATCAGGATCAACTACTACCAAGAATCGAGTTCCTCGTACACCAGCAATAACAGTCGGTGTTACGATATTAAAGTTGTCTGTTTGTTTTTGTTTTGTAACGTTAGCAACTAACATACCTTTCTTTAAAGAAACTTCTTCTGTAGTATTTCCATTATTTTCCATCAATCGTTTAATCGCAACCTCTGTATTGCCTTTAATACGTAATGTTGAACCATGAGAAAATTCTAAGTCTACAGTAGCTTTGTCTCCTGTAATTAACATTTGATTTGTAGCTAATAAAGCGCCAACTTCTGGTTTAACTCCGACATCGTTAGAATTTAATTTCACTTTTACATCCCCAACTACAAAAGTGACTTTCGCTTTTAATTCACCGGGTGTTGCAACCTGTGGCTCTTTCGGCTTATCACCATTACCCATAGCAAGAAATAATCCTAAGAAGATTACAGCCGCTGCCCCTAATATATATATTATTTTTTTATTCATTACACTGCTCCGATTTAATTTTATAATTTTTTGTTCTTCAATTCTTTGAAATTTATCTAGAATCTCAGTTGAACCCGGAAAGGAAATTGTATATGTCCCGGTCTGAGAAAGAAGCTCTTCGATATTTCGAACCCGCTGCGATACTTCATTTGGTTTGTTATCAATTAAAGCATCATAAACTTTTTTTTCTAATTCTGAAAATTCATCCATATTATTACTCGCTTATCTTCATTTATGGTGCAATCCCGTGCTCTTCGGCGAGTGTAATTAACCTTGCGGTTGCTTTTACTACTAACCTCGAAACAGTTGAAATTGATAATTCCATTACTTCCGCAATTTCTGCTAAAGTCATATCCTTAATATTTTTCATAATTAAGGCAACTCTTTGATCTTCCGGCAGTAAAGCCAAACACTGTCTTAGCCGCATCTCCATATCTTTCAATTCTTCCTTCTTTTCAAATGATGTTTTCTTACTCTGATAAATATCCACATTGTTGGATGCGTTTTCTTTTACCGTAGAAAACTTTTTACTATAATTAATAGAATTGTTTCTGGCAATCGTGTAAAGAACCATGATAGCTTTTTCAGGCGGGAGATTACTATCTCCATAACTCCTAAAATAACTAAAAAAAGTTTCTTGCATCAAGTCAGCAGCAATCTCTTGGTTATTAGAATATTTATACAAAAAATCAAAGATTCTCTTGTGAAACTTCTCGTATAAACTTCCCATATAAAGTGTCTTATCTAGCATCAAAACATCGTTTAGAATAACTTTGATATTTTCAAGATAAAAAACTTTGCATCCACTTGCTTAGGATAACAAATTGAAATTGTTTTTTTCTCATTCGCCGTATTTAATATAATTATTTTTTCCTTTTACTTTGTATCTTTTCTTTTTTTTCTGCAGAATCCGTCTGTGCAGTAAATTGTGCAGATATTTCCTCTTTAATTCTGTCCATTTCTGGTTTTAAAAATGGAATAAACTCAAAGTGATATGCGTGACAAACAGTTTTCATTTGGCAATATTCGCAGGTGCTCTTATCAGTTGACATTGGAAAGGCAGGATATTGATCCCTAAATAGACTATTCCAAAATGGTCTAAAAATTTCTTCCGAATATTCAACCAATCTACCTTGATGAAATTTCGGTTCATTGGCTTCCGGAAAATGCAAAATTGCTGGAGCAATTTTAAAAGCGGTTAATCGAAAGTAGTCTTTTATTTCTTTCTTAATCTGCTCGGATTGATTTATTAGATAGGCAGTAAAACCTGCGATGATTCTTTTCTGATCGGAAATTTTACTAGCAGTAGTTATCCAAGTTAAATACAGAGTATCCCCTTCTAGCAATAATAAATCTGCATCTGCCTTGATTAGCTCATTCCATAACATTGGAGTTGAAAATATAATAGAGTCTGAAGTCTTGTTTGCCTCAGAATGAAACTGTATTTGTTTAGAAACTTTATATTGATCCGCGAATTGATGAAAATAGGGTATGAAATAAGAATCTAGATAATCTTTAAAGTTCAACTCTGCAACCTTTCCTAAAACTCCAAAAGGTAAATCTCCTGACTCAATTCTTTCAAAACTAAAAATTTTTTCAATAAGTGCCGAAGCGTTCAATGTGCCGTCTTGACTAAGATAAGAAAAAACTTCTTTTATAAAAAGATGTCTTCTCAGTGCATCAATGGAATCAACATCGCCAGTAACATCGCTTTCCTCTTCTGTCTGGACAGCATAATTATAGAAAAACTTTTTTGGGCAGTCCATATAACTAACAAATTTACGTACCGATAAATTTCTATTTTGATTTATAGAAAGATGCTCTTTATCAATCGAAGGGCGAAAGAAATAAGATTTCATTTTTTTATTCAAATGATTATTAGAAGTCAATTGATCTATTTCATTTAATAATCTCGGGTTAGAGTTTTCTAACCAATCTGGATAAGAAGTTTTCAGTAAAGAAAGACTTAATTCCTGTTGTTTTAAATTAATTAATTCAAAAGTTTCTTTTTCAAAAATATTTCCTTCTTCCATTTTATATTCTAAATAGGAAAAGAATGGAATTTTCTTATAAATAGAATTTTTACCATGAGTTAAATTTAAAATCCTATCTAACTCTCGCGCCGGATAATACTCCCTATCCTTAATTGTATCCAAACTCACATAGCTAAAGGTATATCGTTTTGCATTATGGTTAAAAATATGATAGAAATAGTTCTTTAACTTTAAAGAAGAATCAATCCTCATAGATTGAATCGCATCTTCAACTACCACAGAATCATGCTTACCTGAATAACTGCTGAACCTCCTTTCATCAAGTCCGACTAAATAAACAAATTCAAAACTAGGATCGATTACGTCCATTAATTCGCCAACAACCACTCCATTTTTAAGAACCCTGGAATCACCTTCTGTCCAGGCTTCCATTTGTGTGAGTAAAATATCAACGAAGTCATCTAACGCAAAATATATATTATTCTCTAAAATTAAACTCAACTCTGAATCTATTGACTCAATCCCAGAAAGCAAATTATTTATTTTTGTTTTGCCCCGCTCATTCAAGCGTTCCATTTCATCAGTTTTATTATAACGCATCAATGGATGAAGATAAGTATCTAAAATAATTCTAAAGAATTTAGAATAATCACTAAGATTAGTAAAATCTTCTTTTAGACCAATTAAATCTTGCAGCAAAGAAGAACTTACCTCTAAGAATTCATACACTTCATCCACTAATTCTGTTTCGAGATTTACTGATTCATTAGTTGTATCACCAATCAAAATAGAGTTTAAACGAGTCCATAAACTTTCCCATGTCATTAGATTCGATTCTCGAAAGCCTTGCCTTTTTTTATGGTGCTTATCTAAAAATCCAGATAAATTCATTTTTGAAATTATTTGATTCCAAACTTCAGGCTTTATCTGAAGCCTCATTTCTTCAAGAATCGGGAAAAAACAGGGGTTATAGAAAAGAGAGAAAATAGTCTCTTTATCAAAATCAGAAATCGAAAGTTTCAATAAAGAGGCAACGGCAGTGAAATAGGGAGATTTTTTCTTTCGAATATCTTTCGTAAAAGAATAGGGAATTCCCATTCTATCAAATATATTACTCACAAGTAGCGAATAATTTACATCTTCCGCTGGCAAAATAAGTTTAATAGATGTTAGCCGGAAATTCTCCTTGTCTTTATTCTCTTCTGTTAGTCGAAGAATCTCTCTACCAACAAATTCAATTTCTCGGTATGCCTCCTGTGATTCATAAAAAGCTAAGTTTGTGTCTGGGAGAACGTCCGGAAAAGTAAAATTTATATCAGCTATTTTTTTGTCGCCCAAAAACTTATTTAAAATATTCCAATCGGGAAGTAATTCCTTTAACTTTGCATTTTCTATCTTGGCATGATCATGAATCAAACGAATACGGGGCGCTGGTATTAAAAAAGAAATTTTAACATAGGAAGAAAGAATTTCTAAAATTTTAAAATGCAATGGATCGATCTCTGATACTCCATAAAGAATAATTTCCTCTCCAAATTTTTCTTTGGCTTCTGTCTCTGAGATAAAATAGGATTTACCGCCGGCACAGGCTTCGTATAGATATTCTAATTCAATTTTTTTATTTGCTTTCGCTTTGATAAAGCTGCGAATGATAGAATCATATTCTTGTTTAATATTACTTGGAACTTTTTCTTCTTTTATTGAAAAAGAAATCAATGAATCCTTCCAGAATTGAAAAATCGCACTGGCTAATTGGCGTAAGACTTTCTTATTTATTCTGGGTGTGGATTTGTTTTTCTTACGTTTAATGTCTTCTTGATTTTGTTTTGCAAGAATGCTTTCGATAAGCAGAATACAGGCTAAATCAGAAATCAATATTTCGGATGAAGGTTTCTCCTTTAAAAATTCTTTAGGTATAATTCTATAAGGACTAATTTCAAATAGGAGCGAAGGAATATTATCCTCAACTAACTTCAAAGCAAGATAATCTGTTGTTAAATTTTCGCGAGTGAAAACCTTCGCCATGTCTCTGAGAATTAAAATATTTTCTTTTGAAATGAAATACTCTAGCTTACTTTTTAAGGCTAGGTAAAGTGTTGAGTTGTCAGAAAATAATTGAAGCGAGAAATTATTCGAGCGAAATTCTTTCATACTTCATCGGCTCTTGGATTGGATTAAAGAAAAATTTTGTCTTACAAGCTGGACATGCATAATTTCCTTTGGAGCGAAGACGGAGCTTTGCATTACAGGAAGGGCAATAGGTATAAAATACGCCTTCTTTTACTAGTGCAGAGCGCACTTCTGGTAACGAACTAACTGCACTTAAATCTTCCTCAGTGATATCGAGTCTTGATTCCAAAAAGCCTTTTGCTTCTTCTCGCAAAGCAAAGATATGAACAAGAGATTTATCTATATTTTCTTGTAAAAGAGAAATAGAATTATTCTTTAGTCCTGAAAAGGCAATTTCTGAGCCAAACTCTCGCAAATGATAAATGATTTTCTTTAAGAAAACCAACCCTTCCTGGGTAATAGAGTCAACCCCTGTAAAGTCAAAGAGAACAGCCTTAGTCGTATGAGCAACAGACTCTACTTGTTTCCAAACATTCTCACCGAGACTCTGACCAAAGTTTCCCGATAAATTAATAACTATATGTTTTGCTTTATTCAATATTTCCTTTCCGATAAAGTTAGTTTCTGAAAATCTGGATAATAGTAAATAAAATTAATAGTATAGAAAATATATACAATAAAAAATCTACTTTGAACCGTTTTTTTAAGTGAGTAATAATAAATGTTCAATAAACGATACTTAGTCTTTCCGATCGATGTAGTCTTCATGACTATCTCCTATATTACCGCCCACCTAATTCGGTATGAAAGCCTGGAGTTTCTCATTGAGCCGGAAAGATTTATCATTTCATTACTAATTGTCGTAGGAACTCGGTCTATCGTATTTCTTTATTCTGACATTTACCGATCTCTTTGGGCATATGCCTCAATCCACGATTTGATGGAAATCATAAAAATCACTCTCTCCTCATCCCTTTTTTCTACTTTAGCACTTTTATTCTATAATCGATTTTCACAGCACTCTAGAATGGTACCTATTTTAGATACATTGATTCTTTTAAGCCTACTTTGCTTTAGAAGTTTTTCTTGGCGGATTATTCGAGATGAATATTTAACCAAAAGCTTCAACTCCGGAAAAGCAACATTAGTCATTGGAGCCGGAAAATCAGGGATGATGCTTGTAACAGAAATTAGAAGACAGCCAGAATTAAATCTGCGACCAATCGGATTTTTAGACGATGACCCTTCCAAGTTAGGAGCACATATCCAAGGGGTACCCGTTATAGGTTCTATCGATCAAATCGAATTTTTTTTGACAACGAATAAAGTGGAAGAAATTATCATCACCCTAGGCGCATTGCCCGGAAAAACTATTAGCAATATTATCAAAGTTTGTGAAGCCTATAAAATTCATGCAAAGATTTTACCTTCTATCGGAGAAATCTTTGCCGGTAAAAAATCTTCTTATAACCAACTCCGCGAAGTAAGGGTAGAAGATTTATTAGGACGTGACCCGGTTGATTTAGAAATTGAATCTATTAAATCTTATTTAACAGGACAAACAATATTAGTCTCAGGTGCCGGAGGTTCTATAGGTAGCGAAATTTGTAGACAGGTTTCTTTTTTTGAACCTAAAAGCCTAATCCTCTTAGATGCTGCGGAAACCCCACTCTATCATATCGACTACGAATTAAGAAATTCATTTCCTCAGATTCAATATGAATCAATTGTAGCGGATGTTAAAAATCTTTCTCGACTAGGGCATATTTTTGAGCATTATACGCCAACTGTAGTTTTTCATTGTGCGGCATATAAGCATGTACCACTAATGGAAATAAATCCTTCCGAAGCAGTTTTAAACAATGTATTAGGAACAAAAAATATTGCAGATATATCACGATTATCCGGAGTAGATCGCTTTGTTCTTATTTCTACGGACAAGGCTGTAAATCCAGTAAATATAATGGGCGCTTCGAAACGTGCATCCGAACTTTATCTTCAACACATTACTCCAAACTCCAAAACAAAATTTATCACTGTCCGCTTTGGGAATGTTCTTGGATCAAATGGAAGCGTAATACCCAGATTCAAAGAACAAATTGAAAAAGGAGGACCGGTAACAGTTACTCATCCGGACGTTATACGCTATTTCATGACAATTCCAGAAGCATCTCAATTGGTATTACAAGCAGGTAGTATGGGTGAAAAAGGGGAAATTTTTATTCTAGAAATGGGTGAACCCGTTAAAATTTTGGAGTTAGCAGAGGAAATGATTCGACTCTCTGGGTATCAGCCTTATAAAGATATTAACATTGAATTTACGGGGCTCAGACCCGGTGAAAAACTCTATGAAGAATTACTACTTAATCTAGAAGGAATCAAAAAAACGCACCACCCTAAAATTAAAATAGTTGCATCGAGTAATAACCAAAATCAAATTCTGTTTCTAAATAAGCTAAATCAGCTTTTTAGCCTAGCCAAAGCAAATAAAAACACTGAAATTTACAATTTATTTAAAGAAATAATTCCAGAATACCAAAAACACATTGATTATATTTCGATTACCAAAAACAATTAAAAGGACGTTATGGAACAAGACCTTACAGAAACAGAAATTCGCACACTCAGAGATTTTAAAATCCAACTCTTCGACACCTATTGGGATAAATTTCCTACATTTTATTTGCATGTTTTGCCACATCCAAATTTAGAAATGGGCAAAAGAGGTTTAGTAGGAAATGAAAAAGAATCAGGCGTTGTCCTTGCCTTCGGCTCAACTGCCGTTCGAGATATTTCCTCTCAACTAGACTATCTTTATGCAGAATTGCAATTTGGGTTTAGTTGGGAAAAGCTAATTATCCCCTGGGATGCTGTATTCAGGATTTATGACAAAGCACAAAATTCAATCACTCAATTGAAGGTATTGGCAGACGAATTAGATTTTAGTAAATCTGAAGCCGCCCCCAAAAAATCGGAAAAGAAGAAAGAAACTATTGAATCAAAAGTGATCGAAGTAGATTTTACAGCAAGGAAGAAAGAATAAAAATGCAGAAATTCAAATGGTTTGTTGCTGGTGATATAGATGGCTTTTTCGGGCTAATGCTTGATAACCTTTTACAGCTTCTTGTATTAACCGCACTTTGCTCCTTTGTTTGCGGAATGCCCGCTGAATTTGTCTTTGCAGTCGTATTACCAGGTGTTGGTATATCGTTATTATTCGGAAATATATTTTACGCCTTGCAAGCACGAAAGCTCGCAATCCGAGAAAACCGAGATGATGTAACAGCCCTTCCATACGGGATAAATACAATTTCTCTTTTTGCGTTTATCTTCTTTATTATTTTTCCTGTATTTAAGGCTACGGGCGATTATAAGACTGCTTGGAAGATTGGGTTGCTTGCCTCTTTCGTCAGTGGGGTGATTGAATTTTTTGGATCTTTTGTAGCAAATTATATTCGAAAGATTACTCCACGTGCAGCCCTTCTCTCTGCGTTAAGCGGAATTGCTATTACATTCATCTCGATGGAATTTATGATTAAAACTTATAAAAATCCATTAGTAGCTTTCTTACCGTTTGGAATTATACTCCTACAATACTTCGGAAAATTCAAATATCCATTTCGAATTCCAGGAGGCTTATTATCAGTAACCGCAGGAACTATAATTGCCTGGCTCTACGGATATTGGGGAAAACCAATGATGGATAGTCAAGCTTTTGCGAATTCTTTCCAACACGCTGGACTATATATTCCCTCTTTATCAATCAGTGATTTATTCGATGTATTTACCATAAAAAATATTAAAGAATACTCCTCGGTAATTTTACCAATGGGGCTATTCAATGTTATTGGCTCACTACAAAATATTGAATCTGCCGAAGCCGGTGGAGACAAATTCGAAACTAGAAGTTCTTTACTCGTAAACGGAATTGGTACAATCATTGGTTCTTTCTTTGGTTCCCCATTTCCTACTACAATATATATTGGACATCCGGGCTGGAAGGCATTAGGTGCCCGTGCCGGCTACTCAGTATTAAACGGAATATTTATGACTATCCTTTGTTTATTTGGACTAATGAGTGTTGTGCAAGCGTTAGTTCCAATAGAAGCGGGAATGGCTATTATCCTCTGGATTGGAATTATTATCGGGGCGCAGTGTTTCGAAACTTCTCCTATGCGTCATGCGCCGGCTATCATACTCGGATTATTTCCTGCACTCGCTGGGTGGGGAGTGTTACTCGTTCAAAGCGTTTTTAATTTTGCAAATGGCGAACTTGGAAAAATACTCGCGAAAGAAAATATTGCAACGTCTTATGCGATCACAATGGAAGCTGTTCCGCCCGATTTAGAATTTTTGCCTTACTCCTTATCTGGAATTTTAGCACTATCACAAGGATTTCTTTTAGTTTCGATGATTTGGGCATCTATTTGTGCCTTCATCATTGATCGTAATTTTAGAACTGCATCCTATTGGTGCTTGGCAGGAAGTATTCTTTCTTCCATCGGAATCATTCACGCTTATAAACTTTCCGGCAATGCAATCCTAAATGAATATACTTTTCCGGCTAATATCCAATTTATCGTAGCCTATTTATTATTAGCAATTCTATTGTTTAGTGCATCGTTGGTTAAGCAAAATGAAAACTGATTTAGTTAAAGATAATCAGCATTATAGGACTCTAGACGAAGAGTTAATGCGACCAATTCCAAACTTCAAGAGGATAGAAGAGGCTATTAGTGATATACCACCGGCAATTTTATCAATGGCAATTCTAGAAGATGTGGGCTTTACCTATTTAATTGATTATTATCTCAGGCATATGGATATGCATATTGTCAGAAAAGTTTTACAAAATCCAATGTTTAGCCATGATGCCTTAGTCGAGCTTTTTTACTGTCAGGTAACTGCCTATCACAAAGCAATTCTGCAAAAAAAACCGTTACCCGAAATGGTAAGCTCTTACTGGACGACTCTTTCCAAAGCAGAGTATGCAATTTTATTTAAGAATCTAATTTCTAGAACTAGTAGCATTCAAATTACTAAAACAATTTTATCGAAAGTAGATTTAGTTTATTTGAGAATGATGACATCATCAGGAAGTATTAAGTCAGAGCGAATTCTAAATTTTTTTAAAAAACTCGGTCCGGAAATTCAAAAATTTGCAGCACAAGATATGAATATTTATGATTATGCGTTCGATCTTGCGGTGGCAAATTCCGATGACGATTTTCTTGCATTTCTGGATGAATATACGGTTGTATTTGTGCAGTTAAGATTAGTTTCTTCCTTTGTAGATGAAATTGAATCTGAAATAAAAAAAAACCAAGGTCATAAATTGGCTTATCTCCAAATTTTACAAATTGCAGGTCACATTCCCACAGATTGTTTAAAAATTTCTCTCGAAGTATTCCAAGAAAAAAATTGGATTAATGCAAATGAAAACAAAGCAATTCAAGATTATTACAATAATGCGAAATAATGAAGTCTAAGTATTAGGAGTTTACTATAACATGTGGTTCAAACGAATCGGTTTATTTTTTTTAATCAACATTTTAATCATGGTGACAATTTCCATTATCACCAGTGCTCTCGGCGTTAGAGGATATATTTCTGGCAGCGGTCTAAATATGACTGCACTTCTTACTTTATGCTTGATCTGGGGTATGACTGGATCTTTGATATCCCTTGCCTTGTCCAAGGTGATGGCAAAATGGATGATGGGAGTAGAACTCATCGACGCACGTGGTCCTTATGGGCATTTATATACTTCCATTCAACGTTTAAGTCAAGCAGCGAGAATCCCAATGCCGGAAGTGGGTATTTATAATTCGCCTGAAGTCAATGCATTTGCAACAGGTCCGAGCCAATCGAGCGCATTAGTGGCAGTATCCACAGGACTTCTTGAGCGAATGAATGCAAATGAGGTAGATGGAGTGTTGGCGCACGAAGTATCTCATATCGCAAACGGTGACATGGTCACAATGACTTTAATTCAAGGTGTTGTAAATGCATTTACCATGTTCCTTGCAAGAATCATCAGCTACGGAGTCACTATGGCAATCAGTCGTAACGATGACGATGGTCCTTCCGTATTTAGCTCCGGCATTTACTTTGTAATTACACTAGTCCTAGATATTATTTTTAGTATTCTAGGATCTATGGTAGTAGCTTACTTTTCAAGACAAAGAGAATTTAGAGCAGACGCAGGTGGAGCAAAGCTTTCAGGCAGAGCAAATATGATTGCTGCTCTTGAAAACTTACAAAGAACCTTTGATGTAGTCGATGACAGTAGAGCCCCAAGCATGGCTTCTTTAAAAATTTCTTCACACAAAGGTGGTTGGTTTGCATTATTCTCTACTCACCCTCCTTTAGAAGATAGAATCGCAGCATTAAAAAGCGCAAGATAATATAAAAACAGGGGTTGAACGTATCCGCTACTTTAACCCCACCTATCATTTAGAAATATAAAAGATGTGGTCAAATAGTATTCATTTTATCTGATTTGATTATTTGGGTCTGGGCGGCTTGAGACTAGGAAGTCTCAATCGGGCTCTCCTTCTTGTCGCAGAACAGATTGCGACACCAGTCGATCCCTGCCGCTAGTGTTGGGATGCTTCTAAAGATTACGAATGATTCACAGTTACTTACTGCTTTTAAGTATTTGTTAATCTATTTACTATCCACTTACTATCATTATCACTTAATCCTCGAAAAGCAAACCCTGCTCCATTCATATCCTTTCGAACAACACCAGCGACAAATAGCCGTTTATCTCTTTCTGTTTCAATGGATTCGACACGCAATTTTGGATGCTGCTGCTCACCAACCATTTCTACCGCGACCTCTGCATTGATTTCAAATGGAACATCATTCCAATCTACATAAAATCCTGCCTCGGATATATCCTTTGTTAGTCGGTCTACTCCATTGATACATACTTGAATTTGAATTGGTTTTCTTTTTTCTCCTCTCCAACCTCCCCCCTTTCGTCTGACGGACGAAACCTAGCAGACCTGCGGCTTCACGCCTGATGGCTTAAGAAGCCTCGTCGGGTACATTTTTAAATAAGGAGCTGAAATATCTTTCTTCAAAAAGTATACAGCTCCTAAAAAAATAATCGTAGATTCAAAGAGAGAATAGAAATTAAACCTAACTGGATTTACAATCGTAGCATATATATTGAATAGAATCAATACAATTGAGTAGAGAATGAATAAATACCATGCCCATTTTTTAATTAAATACAACCCGATTCCACAGATAACAGGCAGTGTTAAAAAGGCAATTTCAAGAGTAGTAAAGCGGATAGAAGAAATGGTTGTCCAATTCACGG
>JANYCR010000352.1 GCA_025360185.1 Leptospiraceae bacterium
TATTCTTTTTTATTTTCAATCGAAAACAAATCTACTGGGGTGCAAAAATCCATGAAATCAAATATGCTACGAAAGAGCTTTCTTTGTTTAATACCTGGGCATTCGTTGCTTCTATCTTTGCAATTGTCTCTGACCGGCTAGAAATTTTTCTAATCAATAAATACCACTCTACTGAAGATGTTGCAGTATACGGAACAGCACTTCAACTATTCAGCGGATTTGTAATTATACTTTCAACTTTAAATTCTTTAGTCTACCCACGATTATCCGCACTTGTTCATACTGAAGAGTTTAAAACATTCCTACTAAAATCAATATTTGTAAGCTTCGCTGTAGCTATTTTACTTTCTCCGGGATATTTTTTAGCCGAGCCGATATTAAATCTTTTATTTAATCATAAATACGAAGAAGCAATTCCTGTTTTCAAAATTCTTTACCCTAATTATATGCTCCAACTTGTATTTGCGCCCCTCGGTATTGCACTCTTTGCTATGGGCAAACCACGAATACTCGCCATTCTCGCTCTTCTGCGGCTAGTATTTGGTTATCTCCTTGACACTGCATTGATTCCTGAATTCGGAGTTCTGGGTGCGGGCGTTGCGTTTCTATTAGGACAAGTTATTTCCTGGCTTGTGCTAGTTGGATATTTCTGGGCAATGTTCTGGCGATAGCAAGATTAAATCACGTAAAAAAATATAGAAACAAAGTGACAACTACTACCGGCTAATACGAAGAAATGCCATATCTCGTGGTTTCGGGGAAGGTTTTCTCTTAGATAAAAAAAGGCTCCGATAGTATAAAAAAGACCACCTGCAAAGAGCCAGAAGAATCCTACTTGAGGCAACTTTGCGTAAACCGTCTTTATATCGATTAGAATTGCCCAACCGGCTAATACATAAAATAGAGTAGAGATTGAATTGAATTTTTCACCACCCCAGATACTTTTAAATATTGTACCAGTAAGAGCGATTCCCCAGACGATAGAAAAAATTGTCCAACCTAAATCTTCGCGTAAGACTATGAGCGTATAAGGCGTGTAACTCCCTGCGATTAAATAATAAATGGAGATATGATCAAATCTCTGGAAGATTTTTTTTGCAGTAGTTTCTTTTTTAAAACTATGATAGAGTGTGGAATTCAAGTATAAAAAAAATAAAGAGAACCCGTATACAGTTGCGGATGCGATTTTCCATGGGTCACGTGTATAACTAGAAAAGCCAATGAGTAGTCCCCATGCGATTAAGCTTAAAGAAGCTCCTACTAGATGAGATATAGAATTTATTTTTTCTCCTTTATACATAGTTACTCCTACCTCTTTGGCTAATTACGATTAGCTCAAATCTACTTTTTAGTTTTCATTTTCTTTGCCGTAACTTTTTTATCGGCAGGTTTTTTTAAATCTTCTTTGTTTTCTAACTTCTTGGTATCTTCCGAGCTCGGATATTTAGGTCGCTGGTGAAGACTGGAAAGTAAAATTTCTTTGAAGGAAGATTTGATGATACTCAAATCACCAAGTGTGAGTCCACATTCGTCTAGTTGATTTTCGGCGAGTTTAATATTGATTATCTTTTGAATTAAATCATCTAGTGCTTGTGCTGTAATTTCGTCTAGAGAACGGCTTGCGGCTTCGACAGAATCGGCAATCATTACAATTGCAGTTTCTTTTCGCTGTGGCTTGGGTCCCGGATACATGAAGTCTTTTTTGTCGATTCGTTTTCTCTGGTTAGGCGAAAGATCAGCAAGTGCTTTGTGATAGAAAAATGCCATGGTGCTAGTTCCATGGTGTTCGGGGATAAAGCTGATTATCTCTCTGGGGAGTCTCGCCTTCTTTGCCATTTCGATTCCGTCTATTACATGATCGATTACGATTTTTGCTGCGAGTCCTGGATTATTTTTATCTATGTTTTCTTTCTTTGGAATTAAATGTTGATTCTCAACAAAGAATCCTGCGTTTGGAATTTTTCCAATATCGTGAAAGTAAACCCCGACTCGAATGAGAAGCCAATCAAGTCCTAAGTTTTGTGCTGCTCTTTCTGAAAGTGCGGCTACCATGAAAGTATGTGTGTAAGTAGATGGGGCTTGTGTTAGAAGAGATTGGAGTAGGGGATGACCAGTATCCGCTAGTTCCTGTAATTTGAATCTAGTTGGAATATTAAAAATATATTCGTACACCGGAAGCAAAAATTGAGTCATTAATGCACACGCAAATCCATTTACAACACAGGCAATATATATTTTAAAAATATTGGATCTGAATACATCAGAGAAGAAAGAGCCACTTGATGTCGCTACCCAGTATTGCCTTGAGTCTATGAGATAACCACTAGTAGCCACAAGTATCTGAACGCCTGCTATGTAAATTCCTGATTTTATAAAATCAATTCGTTTGCGAATTCTACTTCCATACATTGCCGCAACAACTGTCGTCGAGAAGGCTATAATAAAAGAAGTAGCATTGTTTTGTGATGATAGGAATATAAAGAACGAAAGATAAAATCCGAGTGCAATAGATAATTGCTCATCAAAAATAAACGCAATTAACATGCAGATCATTCCAATTGGAATAAAAATTCCGAAGTAATAAATAGATTCAAAATTATTATCTGGATGATAGAAAAATTTAGATACTACAAATGTGTACAGAGTTAAAATCCAAATGGTAGAAAATAAAATTACGTTACTTGATACATCGTTTAATCTTTTCGCATCATACTTAATGAGGAATACAATGATTATGCTCACAAGAATAATTTGAACAATGAGGATTGATAGAATAGAATTAATATTCGCGCGGGAATTGTGTTCGTTTAAAAGTTCTAGCTTTGCTCTAATCTCTGGCGTAACAAGCTCACCTTTTTTAACGATAACTTCGCTTTTAGTAATTTTACTTTTTACGATACTAACTTTACTGACTTCTTTTTGTTTTTCTTGTTCAGTCTCTTCCGGCTTATAAGTGCAAGCTGGAAAAGAATAAATATAAGTAGAAAGTATCATTCGTTTGGTAATCGTAAGAGTATTAACATCAATTCCAGATAGCTTATCATCTAGAAGTTTGGATAATTGCTCTTGGACTTTCTTATTTTGGTAAATAGCGGTTCTTGGAAAAACATGCGATGAATCAAGAGCAGAAGTATTTTCTTTTGCACCTTTATTAATTACATGCACGCCTGTGCCAAGAGAATTCATGACGTCAGGCGACATATCTTTCATGATACAGTAAGACGAGAAAACTAAGTTAGTTCCCTTTTGCACAAGTTCTCTGAGCTTTTCTTTTCTTGGGTATTGTAAAAGAAATTCTAAATCTTCGCGGGATCTAAATTTCCAGCGAATGTTCTTATAAACTAAGAAGCCGATATTTTTATTATTGGTTCCATCGGATGCAATGACTTTTAGATTTTCAAAATCCTCGTCAATGTAATTTTGAATTAGGTTGATTAACACCGAATAGTCTCTCTCAAATATTAGAGAAGCAGACTTATAAGCCTCAGCACGTTTTAATTTTGTTTTGTCTAAATCATCATAAATAATTTCTTTATTGGATATGATTGTCTCGGGCGAAACATTTCCTATGGCATATGAGCTTTCGTCGCCCATGTCTGTTTTTTCCTGACCCAGATAAGGCGAGGCAAGAAAATACGTTACCATAGTCAGAGTAACTAGAACGAGGTAAAGTTGTAGTTGGCGAACAAATTGAATAGGGCGAACTTTTGTCAGTGCATCTGTCGTGTTCGCCATGAAAGATTCTAGATGTTCTAAGAAATTCAATTTTTATATTCCTTCAAACTTATCTACAATGACTGATACGAGCGGATGACGAGTAATATCCTCTTTTTCTAAATACATGATACCAATTTGCGGAGTATCTTTTAAAATAGATAGAACTTTTTCGAGTCCTGATCTGCCTCTCTCTAAGTCTATTTGTGTGATGTCACCGGATAAACTCATGCGAGAATTTTTACCAATTCGAGTGAGAAACATTTTTAATTGAGACACAGTGCAGTTCTGCGCTTCGTCTAAAATGATGAAGGAGTTATTCAATGTTCGCCCCCGCATAAACGCGATAGGCGCAATCTCAATCTTATTTAAAGAAATTAAAACTTGCACGCGCTCAAATCCAATACACTCATGAAGTGCATCGTAGATTGGTCGAAGATATGGGTCGACTTTTTGGGTGAGATCTCCCGGAAGAAAACCAAGTGACTCTCCGGCTTCTACTGCAGGACGGGTTAGAACAAGTTTATCAATTTCTCCTGACTGTAACATGCGACAGGCGACAGCGATGGACAAAAAAGTTTTTCCAGTTCCTGCGGGTCCCACTCCGAATGTGATTAAATTCTTCATTAAGCTATGCACAAATTTTTCTTGATTCTTTGTGCGGGGAAATATCTGTTTGCCTTTGAACGTGCTTAGAATTTTTTCACTCGGAGACCAACCATCGTGCTGGTTCTCTTGTTTGATGAGATAGTTTAAATCAAAACTATCGAAGTCATCTTTGTCAGGACGTTTTTTGAAATTATCCACAAGGTTTCTGAAAAACTCGATTGCGATATCTACTTTTTCTTTTTGACCGCTTACTATGAGCGAGTAGCCACGGGGAATAATTGTTATCCCCAAGTATGCTTCTAGATCTTTTAGTCTGGAGTCATTGATACCACATACTTTTTGATAAAGAGCCTCATTATTAAATTCAAACTTTTCTTGAACGGGCGGGTGTGTTTTTTCTTTTGGCATTAAACTGTCACCACTCTAATTTTTAATTCTTCTAATTGCTTTGTATCAACAGGAGTAGGACAATCACTCATCATACAAGTTCCTTTTTGTGTTTTCGGAAATGCGATTACATCCCGAATAGATTTACTGTGGGACATAAGCATCATTATCCGGTCAATCCCAAGTGCAATTCCCCCATGAGGAGGCGCGCCAAATCGAAGTGCTTCAAGCAAGAATCCAAACTTCTTCTCGGCATCTTCTTTAGAAATTCCAAGAAGCCCAAATACTTTTTCTTGCATTTCTTCTTTGTGAATACGAATACTACCGCCGCCTATTTCATTTCCATTTAGAACTAAATCATAAGCCTTAGAGCGCATCTTACCGGCATTAGCCTTTAGTGCTTCAAGAGAGTCATCCATATTAAAATCTTCTTCAAAAGGTGCAGTGAACGGGTGGTGAATCGCGCTTAGCTCCTTCGTTGTATCATCTACATCAAACATAGGAAAGTCAACAACCCAGGAAATATGATACGAGTTTGGATCAGGAGTTTCAAACTTCTCTGCCATTTTCAGACGAAGAGCGCCGAGGCTTGCATTGACAATAGAAATTTTATCCGCACCAAAGAAAACCATATCTCCTTCTTTAGAGCCAACCATCTGGGCAATGGCTGTTAGTTCCTCAGGAGTAAAACGCTTAGTAATCGCTGACTCGAGTCCATCTTTACTATGTTTCATATAGGCAAGACCTTTTGCGCGGAAGTCTTTAGAAAGCCAATGAGTTAAATCTTCAATTTCTTTACGGGAAATTCCAGAGCCACCTGAAACACAAATCGCTTTTACAATTCCACCGGAATCCACAGCACCTTTGAAAACTTGGAAGTCACAGTTTTTTACAATGTCAGAGACGTTGTATAATTTCATTCCAAAGCGTAAGTCTGGTTTGTCGCTACCGTAAGAGTCCATTGCTTCAGCATAACTCATCTGAGGAAATTTCTTAGGCAAATCAACATTAAACGACTCTTTAAAGACTGTCGTAACTAACGCTTCCATTTCAGAAATAATATTCGCCTGGTCTACATAAGAGAACTCCATGTCGAGCTGGGTAAATTCCGGTTGTCTATCGGCGCGTAAATCTTCATCGCGAAAGCATTTTACCACTTGGAAATAGCGCTCCATCCCACCGACCATGAGAATCTGTTTAAAAATTTGCGGGGACTGCGGAAGGGCGTAGAAGCTACCCTGGTGTAGCCGCGATGGAACTAAAAAGTCCCGCGCACCCTCAGGAGTAGATTTATTTAATATAGGAGTTTCAATTTCCAGAAAGTCACGCGAGTTTAAATAGCTACGAACAGCAAAAATAAACTTATGACGTAAAATCATTTTGTTTTTCAAATCGTCTTTTCTGAATTCGAGGTAGCGGTATTTCAAACGAATGTCTTCGCCTGACTCGTCAAACTCATCAAGTCCGAAAGGCGGAGTCTTTGACGTATTTAGAATTTCTAATTTTTCAATGATGATTTCAATTTTACCATTTGGAATTTTGGGATTGATAGATTCTGCATCGCGGTTGTTCAATTTGCCCGTAACCGCTAGAACGAATTCACTTCGCACGTGCTCTGCAAGTTTAAAGTCCTCTGGAATATTTTCTTTTCGTGCGACAACTTGGATGACTCCCGTTCGGTCGCGAAGGTCGATGAAAATCACTCCACCTTGGTCTCTAAATCGAAACGCCCATCCGCACACAAATACTGACTCACCCGCGTTTACTTTTCCTAATTCCCCTGCCCATTTACGATTGCTATAGCTTTCTTTAACCCAGTCTTTCAAAATTGATTTTTTGTCCTAATTTATTGGTATATCAATCAATCTTGTTTTTGATTAGTTGGATGGCAAGATAAAAAAGGGGACATGGGCTTTAAGTAGGGTAATGGAATTTGCTATTCATTTTCTGGGAATACTTAAACTAGACAATAAATAAAGCATACAGAACTTTCATTCTCTTCGCTGTAAAAGTATAAGAAAAAGGGGTATTAATTAGGGATGTGGGGAAATAATTTAAATAAAGATATTTCGCAAAGACATCTAGTTTTTGTTTTAAAAGGAATTCGAATAATTGTAAATATTTTTTTGCTAGTTTCCATAATGGCTATTCTACTTCCACTTTCACCCGCTATGCCCTCTATTGGACTTGATCCATCCTGGCAGCTTGGGATAGAATACGGTGTCAGTCGTGGATTTGAGATAGGCAAAGATTTAATATTTACATTCGGACCGTATGTAAATATTTTTTCGGGCACCTATCACCCGAAGCTTGATTTTTTAATAATGTTGACAAGTATATTTTTGGCTTTTTGTTATTGGCTAAGTATTATTTTACTTACTGAGAAAATAAAATGGCAATATCTTCTTTTGGGTAGTTTGGTATTTCCTTACTTTGCTTTGCCTGCTCGCGATGTTTTACTTTATTCCTATGCTTTTATTGTTAGCCTAAATTGTTTCCGATTAGCATACGAGAGTAATTATAATTTATCGCTAGACCAAAGAAAACGAAAATTTTTTAAAATTATACTTATTCTTTTTTTATTAACGCCATTAGGTCTATTACCGCTCATTAAAGGAACGTTAATTCTTATATCGGGATCGTCAATATCTATCTGTTCTGTTCTTTTCTTTTACAAAAGGAAAAGAATTTTATCTATACTAACAATCGTAATTCCCATACTAGGAATGATTTTCTTTTGGGAAATAATCGGTCAACCGTTAACGGGTATACTAGACTATTTCAAAAATATTTTACCCATTGTTTCTGGCTATAGTGAAGCAATGGCTATAGATGGTGGAGAGGAGGGGATGCAAGAAATTATCCTCTTTCTATTATCAGGTATTTTTCTTTTGTATTTAATCGCTAAGCAAAAAAGATTTGTTCGTATTTTGAAATTATTTCTTCTAAGTTTATTTTTTATTTTTTTGTTCGTTTCTTTCAAAGGAGGTTTTGTACGACATGACGGGCATCGTCTTATAGCCGGCGCTTCTCTTTTTTTTCTAGCCATCATGATTCCAATTATATTTAAACTTGACAGAGTTTCTGCTCTTGGAATCGCATTACTCGTATTAGCCTCGATTATGATTAATTACCGAAATTTTTCTTATAGTGTAGTTACTGTAAAAAATACGTATGAGCGTGCGTGGGGAGGATTTCTATCTAGAATTCAAGACGGACGACGTTTGAAGCGGGATTATTATTCTGCTTTAGAAAATATTCGAAAAGAAGTAAAAATTCCGAAATTAACCGGGACAGCTGATATTTATTCTTTTAATCAAACGAATTTAATTGCATCGGGAAATATCTGGGCACCTCGCCCAGTGTTTCAAAGCTATAGCGTATATACGCGTAAACTTTCTGAAAAAAATAAAGAGCATTTAATGGGCGATAATGCACCGGATAATATTTTATTTAAAATTGAACCGTTAGACGGTAGATTCCCTCCTCTTGAGGATGGTGCAAGTTGGCAATTACTAATCCAAAGGTATTATCCTACTCATTTTGATCGCGAGTATTTGTATTTAAAGAGAAGGGATTTAACTTTATTCAAAGATTTAATTCCCGTTTCTGAAGGAGTATTTGAACTAGGCCAAGCAGTCGAAATACCGAATGCAGGAGCGGCTAATCCCGTATTTGCGGAAATAGAAATTACTCCGACGATAGCGGGTCGCTTTCTAGGATTCTTATTTAAACCTACTGAGTTACAAATAGAAGTTGAATTATTTAACGGATCTCTTAAACGATATAGAATGATTGCTAATATGGCGCAGGCGGGAATACTTATTTCCCCTTTAATCTCAGATACTTCACAATTTGCATTTCTATATGGAAACGAAGGTTCTCGTAAACTAAATTCAGTTCGACGATTTACTATTCTCCCTAAGTATAATAAGGATTATTTTTGGAATAAAACATTTTCCGTTTCCTTCAAACAGATTTCTGATTTTACTAAAGTAGATATCGGCTTTTTGAAATTTAATAGGTTTAGTGACGAATTTTCAAATAGTAATATTGTTGAAAAAAAATGTGTAGGCTCCATTGATTATTTAGATGGAGCTTCCGTGACTAAAATAGTTAACAAAGTATCCGGTTTTGTGAGTATCCATGGTTGGATAGCACTTGGAATGGAACAAAATACAGAAACAGATGAAGTTTACATAGCGCTCCAAGACAACAACGGGTATTTGTATTTAAAGACACAACAATTGCCTCGCCAGGATGTCGTTGAAATTTTTAACAAACCGAATTTGTATAATTCTGGGTATAAAGCAGTAGCTGATATTTCTAATTTAAAAGAAGGGTTATATACTCTTCGAATCATGCTGAAGAAAGAAGGCAATATGTATCTTTGTTCTAGATTTAAAATTCCAATTGAAATTAAAAATTAAGCGAATGATAAAAGGCTATGACTATTTTAAATGATTCAAAAGCCATTTTCTAACAAGCGATATATGCTTAGTATCCACTGGAATTTCTGTGAAAAGACGAAACTGCTCCATTGCCTGATGAAGTAACATTTCGTAGCCGGGGATAATATTTGTTCCATTCTTCTTTGCCATTTTAACGAGAGGAGTTTCGAGCGGATTGTAAACTATGTCGAATAGAGTTTGTGATTTAGAAAAGAATTTTTCAGAAAGAATTTGAGAGTCTGTCTTTCCTTTCATGCCTACCGGAGTCGTATTTATTATGAGTGAAAATCGCTTAGAGTTTTCTTTCACTGCGTCTAATGAGGAGTATTCTGCAATTCCTGTTTGCATTGCATTCAATGTTTTCATAAGGTGTGAACCTGTTCTCTTATTTCTTGCTGCAATCACAATCTTCGATGAGGTTAATCCCCGTTTGACTAACGAATAAGCAATGCCTTTTGCACTTCCACCACTTCCTAATATCAAAATATCTCCGGACGATTTGGATTCGAAAAAATCTCTCTTATATTCTTCGATTGAACGAACTGCGCCGTAGCCGTCTGTGTTATAGGCATTGACTTTGGAATCTACTCGAATTAGAGTATTCGATGCTTTCATATTTGTAGAGGCTTCATCTGCGTAATCCGCAATTTTAAAAGCCCATTCCTTATGAGGAATTGTAACAGAAAGTCCAGAAAAGGAAATTCCATCTATTCCAAATAAAAATTTTAAAATGGGCTTTTCTTTTTCCAATACAACATAAATAGCGTTTACTCCGTATTCGGCGAAGAGCCCGTTGTGAATCACAGGAGAAAGCGTATGAGAAAGTGGAAATCCCAGGATTCCAAAAAATTTCGTATCACGATTGATTTGCATATGGAATATCGTATCTCTACGACTTCAAATCTCCAATCATCTTAGCGATACGCGCAACACCTTTGTCTATGTTTGCTTGACCAAGCGCATAAGATAAACGAATTGCATTATCGTCACCGAAAGCAATACCTGGAACAGCGGCTACTTCGTATTTTTCTAAAAGAACATCACAAAAAAGTTTGCTCTTGGATACGTTGGGATTTGATTTCAAGAGAACCTGGAAGCCGGGTAATTCGTATACTCCGGTGATATAAGGAAATACGTAGAAGGCGCCTTGTGGCGTACGGCAATTTACCCCTGAAATTTCATTTAGAGCTTTGACAATTTTTTTTCTTCTATCGTCAAATGCTTTTACCATTTCAGTGATGCAAGACTGGTCTGCTTTCAAAGCTTCTTCTGCCGCAGCCTGTGCAATGGATGTTGCGTTAGATGTAGATTGACCTTGCATGGTATCCATATTCTTGATAATTTCGGGATTTCCTGCACCGTAGCCTATTCTCCAGCCAGTCATGGAATAGGCTTTAGATACACCGTTTACTACGAAAGTACGGTCTTTTAATTCAGGAGAAATCATTGCGGGGTTAATGAACTCTAGCCCATCATAGATTACTTTTTCATATATATCATCGGAGATAATTAGAATTTGGTGCCCCAGTAAAACTTCACATAAAGCTTCAACATCTTTCCTGGAATAGGCAGCACCGGTTGGGTTAGATGGAGAATTAAAAATGAAAACTTTTGTTTTAGGGGTAATTGCTTTTTCTAATTGGGCTGGTGTGATTTGAAAATTATTTTCAGGTGTAGTTTGTACAATGACAGGAGTTCCCTCCGCCAAACGGACAATATCCGCATAACTTACCCAATAGGGAGCTGGAATAATTACTTCATCTCCCGGGTTCATAGTCGCCATAAAGAAGTTGTATAATACTTGTTTACCGCCAACTCCTACGATGATATTTTTTCTTTCATAAGTGAGATTATTGTCTCGCTTGAATTTGGCTATGATCGCATCTTTTAAGCTAACGGTTCCGGAAACGGGGGTATACTTTGTTTGCCCCTTGTCCATCGCAAGTTTTGCTGCGTTCTTAATATGCTCTGGGGTATCGAAGTCAGGCTCACCCGCACCAAATCCAACTACATCTTTCCCTTCTGCTTTGAGAGCATTTGCGCGAGCAGTAATCGCAAGAGTAGGGGAAGGCTCAACAACATCTAATCTTTTTGCAACAAGTAACATAATAAGCTCCTTAAATCGTTAAAGTCAGAATTTTGGCTTTAACGATTAATACAAGTTTTTTTCTATTTCGCACCGGCGGCTTTTAGGAGTTCGATTACTTCTTTATTTTGAAATTGGGTTGCTTCGGATAATGGAGATTTTCCACCAGAATCTTTTATATTCACATCGGCTCCGTATTTAATTAATAGCTCAACTATTTTTTTATCGCCTACAATGCTTGCATATATTAAAGCTGTAGCGCCTGTTCTATCTCTTGCATTTACTTCTGCGCCTTTTTTTAAAACTAGTTCTACGATTGCCTTATGTCCGTTTTCACAAGCTTTGATTAATACCGTTGCCCCATTTTTATCTGATGCATTGACGTCACCATCCCAATTTAAAGCAGTTTTTACTTGCGACAAATCGCCCTTTTCTGCTGCATAAAGAAGTACTTCGTCCGTGTTGGCATAGATGCAAAGAAAAGGGAATAGCATTGCCGAAAATAAGATTCTAAATATATTTGAAATTAAGATTTTTTTCAATTTAGTTCTCCTGCAATAGGTATCGGTTATCTGTATAAAAAATATATATTTTACTTCTCTTTTTCCTGTAGATTTTTATTACAAAAATATCGAAGACTGATAAAATGACACCTATCGTTTGTTCTAGTATATTAGTACATTGTAATATGAAAATCATAATTTTAATTCTATGCATCGGTTCTTTTGGATGTCTAAAAGCAAAGAAGTCTCCCTTCGATTTTAATTCTCCTCTTGGAATACTATTTGCATTCTATAATTCCTCTACCTCTCAATCAAGTTCTAGTATCATAATCACAGTTTCTCCCGCGTATTCTACGAATGGATTAAACTGGAACGATTATATCAACCGAGACTTTTCAAAAGATATATTCTCTCAAGCGGATACTGCTTGTAATTCGGCAAATACGGGAGGATATAGGACATGCGTTCATGCGGGGGAAATTCGAAAGTTTGATATTGCCACTAGATCAACCTGCACTGGATTAACGGCTACGGATAGTCTCTCCGCAATGAACTGGGTATGCAAAGTGAATGCTAATGGCGGAGTAACGTTTTATTCCTCTGCTTTAAAAAAAGGAAAATACCTATCGGATTTGATTGATTGGACAACTAACGCATGGAAGAGTCTTACGATTACGGTAAAAGACGGTTCAACAACACTTGGTGTTAGCAGTCCTCTTAAGCTTTGGACGAATGCAATAGATGCGAGTGGAACGGTAAATCCTTCTGCTGGAGGAACAATTTATTTATATGATCTGTCAACCTTAAATAGTTCAATTACAGTTTCTGCCAATAAGGTATCTATAATTGTTAATCCCGCTGGAATAAAATCTATTCGTACATCTGGAACATGCAATGCGATTGCAGGAATAGATATTTCAAATAGAACATTTATATGGTTAGAAGGAAATATGGACTTTGGGAATAGTACGCAAAATGCCTATGGCGTTCTTCTATCTGTGGCGAAGTTTTCAGTGGTGAAAAATGTAAAAATACAAAATGCAGGAACGAATTGTGCCTCAGCGGGTAATATAAATAATGCGATAAATTTAAACACTGCTACTAATAATTATTTAGAAGATATTGTTTTAACGCAGACCCTAGGAACCTCTCCTGCGAATGGCATTGGTCTTTCTCTTGCCTCGAGTGACGACAATTTGTTTAATGGCATTAGTATTTCCAATATGGCAACAGATGGGATTCAAGTAACTAGTTCAAAAAGTAATATGTTTTTAAACACGACAGTTATGCGTTCAATAGCCGAGTGTGTTCTCATACAAACGAATTCGCATAGTTTAAGCGGTAATAGCAGCGGCGTTGCGCTTGGCTCAATGACGGACTGGGTGAGATTTGATCATCTTTACAAAGGAATTGGAAAATTTAATTCAGCAGCGTTTCCGAGCACATTGCATCTCGGGGTATGTAATTCTGGTAATTGTACTATATGGGATTTATCTCTAAAAAATACTGATTCTGTTTTGCGCAATGCAAATATTACTAGTACTGGAGCTTCTTGTCCTTCTGGATCGAATATGATTACTCATACTTACTCTTCAACTAATGCTACATTTCTTCGTAACTCAGTAGAAATCTTAAACGATGGAGTTGGTAATGACAACGGACTATGTGAGGCAAATGAAGATTGTCTGCTAACTCCAAATATTGGTTCCTATCAGGGACACGGGAACTTAGTTTCTGCTTCTACAGTTAGTGGTTGTGGAGATGTAACTTCACAGGGAATTAAGCTTTATCAATACGAGACTAATGGGTATTAGGCTCCCTTCCGTCGTCCTGGGAAAAACATATTTGTAGTCTTTTGATATTCTCTATAACTAGGACGTTTTTTTACAGAGTAATACTCGGAGGGTCTGGCTCCCGTATAATCAACTAAAGTCGTATACATAATCTTAGAAACGAACAAAAGGCAAATAGTGATTAATCCCCAATAGAGTATCTGATCTTGTCCAAAAAGATTGATTAAAGAAGGAATCGACGAGAGAATAAAAAAGTTCCAGACCATCCATTCAAAGAAATAATTGGGATGGCGACTGTATTTCCAAAGACCTACATCGCAAACTTTGTTTTTTTCTCCTGTCTCTTTCATCTTTTTCACAAATTGCATTTTTTGAATATCGGAAAGCATTTCGAGGCAAACAGATAGTAACCAGCCAACATAGAAAATAATCTCGAAAATAGATAGAGTAGGGCTAAGATTAAAAGCTTGTAAGAAAGCAGGCATTGCAAGAACAGAAGCATTTGCAAGACCCTGCACTAGGATTTCATATTGAATGGAAATCGCTTCGCTCTTATAACCGCCTCTCTTCCAGTGAAGTCTTTGGAACTGGTAGCGTGGAAGATCTCTTTTTAAAACACCATGACTTAAAAGCATAAGACCCATTAGCCCCATTCTTAGTCCGACTAATATATACATCCCTCCAATGAAATAGCGACTCGCCGATGTTTCCGAACCAAAAAATAAAATCTGAACTCCAATTGCGAAAAGTCCCCAGGGCCAGGCTAAATCTACAAAATACATTTTGCCAGTGAAGTAGGCAGGGATACAAGCAAGCAGGATAAAAATAATCATCTGCAAAATGAAATTTCGCAAAGCAAACGAAGCAAAGATTGGATTATAATATAAAACAAAAAAACATGCGATAAATGGAAGGTAGCCGATAATACGGGAGGTTATTTTTTTCATAAGATTATGTATTAGTTTTAAAAAAGGAATTTTATTGTCAGCTAGAAATTTGATTTTAATTAGATTTCCTTTTTTGTCTCTGGTAATAAATTATGAAAATCAAAAGTCCTGAAAGAATTATTTGTTTAACTGAAGAAACAACAGAGCTTCTCTATTTGCTAGGAGAAGAAGATCGAATCGTTGGAATTACTGCTTACACAGTGCGACCTGAAAAAGCAAAGAAAGAAAAACCAGTTGTATCCGCTTTTATTTCTGGAAGCATTCAAAAAATTAAAAGCCTAAAGCCTGATCTTATTATTGGCTTCTCGGATATTCAAGCTCAATTTGCTCATGACCTGATTAAACATGGATTTAATGTTCTGATATTTAATCAAAGGACGTTAAGTGAAATATATAATACAATGTTTATGATTGGAAGTCTTGTGGGGCGAGCAGTCGAAACTGAGCAATTAATAGAAGGCTGGAAATCGAAGCTCGTTAAAATTCAATCGGATACACGGGAATCCGCTTTTAGACCGAAAGTTTTTTTTCAAGAATGGGATGAGCCAATTATTTCTTCCATACACTGGGTTTCTGAGTTGGTTGAAATTGCAGGTGGTATAGATTGTTTTGCTGATAAACGAGAAGGAATTTTAGCACGAGATAGATATGTAAGTAAACGAGATGTAGCTGAGGCTAATCCAGATTTAATCATAGGATCTTGGTGTGGTAAGCCTGTTGATTTTGATTGGGTTTACAATGTAGAGGAATGGAAATCGATCTCTGCGCTTAATTGTAATCGAGTCTTTGAAATTGATTCAAGCATAATTCTTCAACCGGGTCCTGCTTTGTTTTTAGAAGGGATTGATAAGTTGCGAGAATGTATTTTGAAAATAAAATGAAGCCACTACTTGTGTAAATTATTTTGCAAATGTACCAGCCTTTATGGATAGGGTTAGACATTAAAAACCCCTGAATTTGGGTTCAGGGGTTTTTACTTTTAAATTGACTTAGAGATTAATTTTGTGGTGCATTGAAGAAATCGCTGGCATTACAGCCCGGTTGTCCGACATCAGAGATGTTTTTAGTAGCTTTATCAAAGCAAAATATTTGCCACCATCTACCTGCTTGGCCGGGTCCAGAGTTATAAGTTCTAACTAAACCAGTTGACTTGTAAACTTTCACTGTAGAACCAGAAGTAGAAAGTGCAGCTTCGTTCGACCAATTGTATAGGCTATAACCGAGTCTTGTTACAGTAGGGGATGTCCATACTGTTCCTTTCATTGTAACAGTTTCCGGTCCGTAACCGCTTACAACGTCAATGTCGAGAGTTAGGTCTTCCGTTCCGCACTGAGCTGGAGACTTAGTAACTGCATTAGATACACCTGGATTGCGGCATTTATCATTCCAAACGACTTGGTTCTTTCGAGTAGTCGAGCCATCCCCATATTCTAAATGCGAGTCAACGTCTTTCGGAGCTGCATTCCAAGAAAGAACGATACGAACTTCATCAGCAGCGAGGCTTGGAGACACTAGAATGTTCTGATTTGCAGAATTCGCGCCAGCGGAAATCACTGTTTCGTAGGTTGTTACGAAGTTTGCACCGGTTATCTCAATGGTGTAGTTTCCAGCAGGAACGTTTGGTATTACATAAGATCCGTCTGCTGCAGATATCACTGCCCCAATCGTTGCATTATTCGAGTCGAGGGCATAAGGTCCACTTGTAGCTCCAATTCCAGGGCGGATGCGAACTGTTAAGCCAGTCGTGATTGCTTGGTTGGTCAGTGCGTTTAACAACCTTCCCGAAACGGAAGCAGGTCCTTGGCTTCCGGGAATCATCGTAACAATATCAAAGTTAGTAGTTGCACTTGGTTGAATTGTAACAATTCCTTCTACAGGAACATATCCTGCCGAGGCAAACTTCACCCTCCAAGTTCCAGGATTGACAGAGAATATGGAGTAATTAGGTACGTTTGTAAACGCGGAGGTTCCCGATGATAAACTCGCTGGTGCAACTGGTGAAGTAGGTCTTGTTCCGCTATTTGGATTTATTATTTCAAGAGTGTAAGTTCCTGTGAAAGCGGCTCCACCAGCAATTACAATACGACCAGAAAGGTTCCCTCTAGGTCCATCCAATACAATTTGGACATTGGCAACTGTGGAGCTACCAGTGCTAGGCACTGTAACTTGGATCATTTCTGTTACATAACCTGATCTAGTTACTCGAATTATATAAGTTCCTGGATCTACATTATCTATTGTATATTGACCACTTGCGTTCGTAGAAACGGATGGAACTTGAATATCAGAGGCTGCTAATCTAGAGCCGGTTAAGATATCTGGATCTCTTCTAACAGGACCAAAAGTTATTGTATTTGGATCTGAATCAGTATCACGTCCTAATTCTACAGTTGCTCCACTCATAGCTCCAGTAGAAATGGCATCTGTAATTGTTCCAGTAATTTGGCGGCGTGGTAAATGGGCTACCGTGCTGGTAATTGTTAAAAGACCATTTAAAGATACTGTTCCTGCATTAACCAATGCCCCAGTTGATGTCGGAACCATATGCTTAAGAGGGTCAGTTACGATTACGTTATAAGAACCACCTCTAAATTGGTATCCACCTGGACAACTTGCCCCAAAACATACGGGAGTCGTTGATGAGACTGAGTTTGAAACGATTGTTGAAGGAGCGGCACTAAGGAGAGTTGCAGCGCCGTACTGACTGATTGCATACGCAACTCTTAAGCTGTCTGCAGCATCATTACAAGCCTGCCCAGATAAAGATGTTTGACCGGGTACAACGGATCCAACAAGTGCAGAGTTATTGCAAAGTGTGGAAGAGGGCGGAAGACTTACTACTTTCGAATTACCGTCAAACGCATAAGCGCCAGAAGCATTTGTGAGTGTGATATGAGCTATTGAATTACCTGAACTATCTGAATTACCAAGCATGATTGCAAATAAACCAGGAACTCCAGATTGACCTGTATAGCCTGGAAGTGCCGCTCCATAGGAATTTTTAGTACCATTAACTAAAGTGTCCGCAACTACCGATTGACCTGCAATTTGTGCTCTATGTGTAGATGGAACTAGAACCACAGGAGCTGCATTTACGTCTTGACCATTTAAGGTAATGGTATTTGCAGATGAATCTATATAACCAGGCGCAGAGATGAAGTAGTTCCATTTTCCTGCAACAGCTGTAAAAACGACGTTATTTCCACTTGTTTCATAGACTTTATTTGCATATGTAGTATACACCCAAGGACCAGCACCCTGATTTGCTGCAACACAAGCAGGTTGCAATCCGCCAGCCGCACAAGCACCAGTACAAGCAGCACCGATTGCTATACAGGCTTCTCTCATCCAAAGGGATGTGAGGTTTCTAAGCCGATCATCAGATCCTGTAGCAAGATAGAGTAGATTAGAAGGTGCCTGCGTTATGTCAGGACGGAAATTAATAGATGCCCCCTCAATTCTAGGTGGAGCATTGCTTGGACCGGCAACCTGACCAGTTACATTGGATGGTCTAGGTACGATTTTATTAGGTCCGCCTGATTGAGTTACAGAAGTGGCACTTCCAGTTGGGTTCGGAGTAAACGAGAAGGAACTAGATGTTGTTAAAAAGCCAGTTTTAGAAATTTCGACAGAATAAACGCCGGAGGAAAGATTTTGACTAAAAGAGTATTGTCCCGAAGCGTTAGTTGTCGTTGTTCCTACAATATTTCCGTTTGCGTCTTTCAAATTAACAGTAAAACCAGATAAATCAGAGCCACTGATTGCCACGTTTGCTATGCTCCAGTTACTAAGATTTGCTGTTGCAGAATTAGCCGGATTCCAAGCTGAACTTAGTCCGGGAATATTAACTAATGTAGCCGTAGCTGGGTTATTTCCTTGAAAGCTAAATTGAATTGGAACTGCAGAGCTTGTGTCTGTAAAAGGTTGACCACTGCTAGACTTCCCAGAGCCGAGAACAGTAATACTATAATTTCCATTTGGAAGATTCGCTTGATTAAATGTATAAACCCCACTTGCATTTGTGGTAGTTGTTGCAATAACAATTCCATTTCCATCTTTTAGCTGTACCGAAACTCCACTGAGTGGCCCCGCAGCTACAATCGCTGTCCCATTTTGATCTTTAAATCCTGGGGTCGTTGCTGTTCCAGTGATAGTAGCAGGTCCAGATGTTAGATACAGTCTAGATGATGTTAAATCTATTCCAGTTATATCATTGGTAGAACTATTAACAGGATTAAACGTAAAGTTTAAATCTTGGTATGCATAATTTAATCCATTTCCTGAATTGATGAGAACTCGGTAATCTCCATTTGCTAAATCAGCAACATTAAATGAATAGTTGCCACTTGCGCTTGGCTTTGTAGTGGCTATAACATTTCCTTGGCTATCAATGAGTTGAATTGTAATTTGAGTTAAATCTAGTCCTGCATCACTTGAACAAGGAATAGAAACATTGCTACCATTCTTACAATCAGTAGCATTTAAAGTTCCCGAAATTGTAGCAGGTCCGTGAGTAGCTACTTCTTGTGCAGATGTTGAGGATGATGATGTACTTGAAGGAAGTGGGACTCCATTTGAGTCAGTTTGTTGGGTACTTCCAGTTGCAGAACCAGTTGCTGATCCTCCGCCTGTCAAAGCTGCCATCCAGAACATGGCTTTCTTCTTCTTTTTACCACAATTTACGCTGAATGCCAATGACATGGCTAGTAAAAGGTAAAAAAAGAACCTACTAATACTTATTTTATTTGAAACAACTTGATTGTTTTTCATTTTAATTTTCTCCTATTTTTCATTTAAAATTTTTGCTTGTCTAAAGGAAAAATGACTTTTGATGTATTTCTACTCTAGAATTCTATTTATAATAGACGCAAAAAGCGATGTCAATAGATTTTCATTTTTTTTCTATTTTCCGTAAAAAAAAAATAAATTATAAAAAAATCAGTCCCTGATTAGGCAAAGACCGTCCCCTGCTGGGAAAAGGGTATAGGGGATACCTTTTTCTTTTAAAAGATACCAAAATTCTTGTATAGCCCTGTCGGAGGGCTTTGTGTAAACTGTTTCATCTAAACGACCATGCCAGAGAACATTATCAAAAAGTAAGATCGCTTCGCTTTGTACTTTTGCCAGCAATAAGTTTAAAATATCCGGATAGCATATTTTATCACAATCCACAAAGATAAAGTCATAGGCTAAGAGATCATCTGTTTGTTTGAGGAATTCTACGCAATTAGATTGCTTTAAGTTTATGGATTGTGAAGGGGCTTTTATTTGGTTTAAGAATGACTCTGCACTTTTAAGCTCTTTTGCATTTCTGTCTAAAGTATCAATTTCTAAAGAAATTTCAGAACTAAGCATCCAAGCAGTTGAATAACCTAAACCAGTGCCAAGTTCGAGTATCTTCTGAGGCTGGTATACTTTAATAAGGAATTTCAATATTGAGCCAGCAGCAGGAGATAGAATGGGAATTTTATTTTTCTCAGCAAATATTTCCATTTCCCTCATAATAGGAAATGGTCTTGTGATCAGGTTTTCATTTATATGGTTTTCAAAGCCATCTATATAAATACTTTCAAATTTCTTCATGGTAGAAAACAGTGAATGCGTCCCTTTAAAATATCCGGTGTTTTTTTTCTGACAATGTCCTTAATAAAACTATGCTTATATCTTTTTGAAAAGTGAATGAGCACTATTTTTTCATTATTAAATTCTTTAGCATGTGCAATGATTTCATCTAAATGTGTATGTCCCCAAGCTCGGGCGCGTTCAACATTTCTGTCTGAATCGACATAAGTACATTCCAAGAAAAGAATTTTTGATTCGCGCACTTCTTTGTGATCGAGTATGTATTCAATTTGCGTGTCACCTGAGAAACTAACCAATGGAGTTTCCTTGTCTTCGGTTAGAGTTTCGCCTTTAGCTTTTAGTTCGACAATTTCAGATCCCTTTAAATCAGCAAATTCTGGGAGTAGCTTTTTTACCTTTTCGAAAATTGTGTATCCCTGCGAAGGAATTCTATGAGTTGTCTTGTGTGCTTTGAAAAAAGTATTTGGGCTTAGGGCAAACTCTTTGTTAGTCGGAGTTGATATTAGATTGTAGTTATAAGCAAACCCTTCAATTTCAGAATACAGTTCAATTATTTTTTTTGTATTCTCATACATATCTTCATTCACATAAATATTGGGTGGCTTTAGTTTTTGGAGAGATCGTTGTGAAATGTAATACGGAATACCCGCAGCGTGATCTAAATGTCCATGAGTAACTAATACATTTTCTAAATGAATTTTCTCATGTTGTATTGCTCCGATATCAAATAAAAGACTGTACCTGGGAATAGCGATACTTGTTCTAATCCCCCCTTCAGAAATTCCTTCGAAGTCAATACCTGCATGAGAAAATTTTAAATTCAAGCGGTTACTCTATATTTTCTTCTGGCTGAATGGTCTTACTATTCTCGCTAGAAAAGTTTTTTAAAGCATCGGGACTTGAAACGATAATTGTTTTTAGATTTTCAAATACAAAGTATTTTTTTCCAACTCGACGAATATCTTCGAGACTTACTTTGTTCATATTATTTCTGTAATCTTTTAAATAATTCTCCGGCATTTCATCTTCATCAAATCGAACTTGGTTTTCTAAAATTCTATTGTCGTTTAGAAATAAAAATACAAATTGGTTATTGATTGATTTTTTTGCATCGTCGATTTCTTTTTGTGAAATTTTAGAAAAAGTTTTTTCTGATAAAATTTCTTTCATTAGCTCATGGACTTGGAGGAGACTTTGATTTTTAGTCAAAGTGTAGGCATAAAGAATTCCGTGTTCTCTTTTGAATACCGGGTAACTTGTTGAGGAATAAGCAAGACCTTTATCTACCCGAATTTGTTGCATCATATAGCTATTAAATCCGCCGCCACCGATGATGTAATCTAGAATCTGCATTGCATAAAAATCTGGATCGTTGTGACGTGGGAGCGCGCCTATCATAAGCACCATAGACTGGTTTACATCTTTAGTGATGAGTAAGTTTTTATATTTATAATCATTTAAAGATTTTGCGAGTGCAGATTCTGTTACAACTTCTCTTTTTGAATCTTGCGGTTTATTTTGTGTATCCGCGCTAAAGATTTTTCCAAATGTTTCTTTGATTTTTTTATCTTGAAAAAGTCCGGTTACAGAGATTCTTTTCTTTTTTAACTTCGCTTTTTCCCAGAATTCTTTTAGGTCATCCATTTTTATTTTTTCGATCGAGGCTACTTGCGATATTCTGCCAGCTAAAAGTCCACGATAAAAAAGCTCTTTGGCTTTCCTGAAAGCAATTGTCTCTGTTCTTTCATTTCTTCTTTGAATCGACTCAGTCATTTTTTTCTTACCGTTGGCAAGTGCTACTTCACTGTAATTCGGATTTTGTAATAAATCAGAAACAAGACCTAATACAGTTTCTTCATCGCGGGACAGATAAGAGAGGTTAATGGATATTTTGTCATAATCGCTTGATACACTAAAGCTTGCGCCTAAGGATTCTAATTTTCCTGTGAACTTATCTTCCGGAAAATTTTTAGAGCCACCAAATTTTAAGACTTCACCAAGAAGTTGTGGAATTTCAATTCCTTTGTTGTCAGTATCCGCTTCTCCTGCATATAAAGAGATTTCTAAATAAGTAATAGGAAATTTATCCGAATAAATTGAGTAGTATTTTAGATTTGAGTTTAAATCTGTTTTAGTTACTTCTGGAATTTTAAATTCTAGCTCTTCAATTTTTACATCTTTTACAAAATCTCCCGGTGCGGCTAATAGAGAAAATCCGAAGATGAATGCGAAAAGTAAATATATTTTCCAACTTACTTGAGATATTTTATACAATTTCATTTTGTTTCCTTTGGATTAGGCGTGTTTGGTTTTTTAATTTGTCTTGCATCTAGATGACCAATCGTTAGATTTTCTTTGACAAAGTATTTTGCGGTAACTCGCTTGATATCC
>JANYCR010000378.1 GCA_025360185.1 Leptospiraceae bacterium
CCAGCCAAACCGTAAGATTTCGAGAGAGTGCGAGACACAACTAAGTTGTCCAGGTTCTTTATTTCATCAATAAGACTTGAACTCGGCGGAGCAAAATCAATATAAGCCTCATCACATAACACTATGCCAGGAAATTTTTGAATCAAATCTTTGACTTCCGATTTAGATTCAAGAATTCCAGTTGGAGCATTTGGATTTGCAAATGCTAGAAGTTTTGTTTTGGCAGCTGTTGATTTCAATAATTTTGGAAAGTCAAAATGAAAATTAGTTTTTAATTGAATTGTTTCAATTTTTGCACCATTTAATTGAAGATTTGTCAATACTGGATAAAGAGAATAGGTAGGGTAGGGCATAATCGCTATATCCCCCGGAGATAGAGTTGCTCTAAATAGTATTGCAAGTCCTTCATCGGAACCGTTAGTTACCATGATATGAGATTCGGGAATTTTATGGAGTTTCGCGATCTCGGTAATAACACCCTGTGATATCGGGTTAGAATATTTTCGAAGTAGTCCTTTTTCTAAAATATTTTTGACCGCTGCCTTAATTTTAGGACTCGGTGGATATGGATTTTCATTTGTATTTAATTTTATAATTTTTCTTGCACTCTTTGGTTGCTCTCCTGGAGTGTAAGGTGCAAGGTTATAAAGCTCGGGCTGGAAAAAATTTTTCAAAGTCGGTTTAATGCATCAATAAAAGATAAAGCCGATGCCTCGATTATATCAGTGGAACTGCCTTTTCCTACTACTCTTTTTCCATTCAGACTTAACGTTACAGAAGCTTCGGCTAATGCATCTTTTCCTTCCGTGACTGGAGAAATAACTAGTCTGGATAATTCAGGTTCGATTTTTGTGGCTTTTTCAATTGCCTTAAAAACTGCATCAACAGGTCCGTCACCCGTTGCAGATTCTTCAATTATTACGTCATCAACTTTTAATTTTATAGTTGCAGTAGGAACTGTTTTTGACCCGGTAGAGATATGGAAATAATCTAGTGTATAACGACTAATGCCTGTTTTGCGATGTTGGTCAGTGAAAAGGGAAATTATATCTTCATCAAAGATTTCTTTTTTCTTATCTGCAATTTCTAAAAACTTAGCATAGGCTAATTCAATTTCATCTGATTTTGGTTCAAACCCGAGACGAATGATTCTATCTCTAAATCCCGCTCTTCCTGAATGTCTGCCCAATACCATGCGGTTTGATTCGAGACCTATGGACTGAGGAGTCATAATTTCGTAAGTCTCTCTATTTTTTATAACACCATCCTGGTGGATGCCTGACTCGTGGGCAAACGCGTTAGCCCCTACGATAGCTTTATTGGGTTGAACGGTCATCCCTGTAATATTTTTTACAAGGTAAGATGCTTTTGCAATTTGAGTGGTGTCGATACGAGTTGTTATCCCGTAAAATTCTTTTCTTGTTCTTAACGCCATGACAACTTCTTCCATTGCTGTGTTGCCTGCTCGCTCGCCTATCCCGTTGATTGTGCATTCAACTTGACGAACGCCATTAATAATTGCAGATAGAGAATTAGCTGTCGCTAGTCCCAAATCATTATGGCAATGTGCAGAAAAAATAACCTTATCCGCTCCCTTTACATTTTTAATAAGAAAATTAAAAAGCTCACCGTATTTCTCCGGCGTAGTATAACCAACAGTATCCGGAACATTAATTGTAGTTGCTCCGGCTTCAATGACTCCCTCACAAATTTCTCTCAAAAATTCCCAATCAGAACGAGTCCCATCTTCAGGAGAAAATTCTACATCCTCTACATAATCCTTTGCAATCTTTACTGCTTCAATTGCCATTGCTAAAACCTCTGATGGAGATTTACCAAGTTTATGCTTCATATGAATCGGGGAAGATGCTATAAAAGTGTGAATCCTTTTTCTCTTTGCAGGTTTAAGTGCATTAGCCGCAGATTCAATGTCAGCACGCAAAGATCTTGCAAGACCAGTAATAATCGGACCCTCAATCTCTCTGGCAATTCTTTCTACGGCTTTGAATTGAACTGGCGATGAAATTGGAAATCCCGCTTCTATAATATCAACGTTCATTTTTGCTAGGTGGTGAGCGATTTCTAATTTCTCATTTTCGTTCATGGCAGCACCGGGGCATTGCTCTCCATCACGAAGTGTAGTGTCAAAGATGCGAACGTAGTCTTGATTGGTCATGTATATCCTCTTAAAGTAGGACTTTCCTAAAAAGCTTAGATGTAAATAAAAAATTATTCATGGAAAGAGAGTTTTTTTATTACAGCCTCTTTTCCACCTGGAAAACGAATATAGACTAAACAACCACAGGTTTCCCATGAATCGCCCGCTGTCGGCCAGCATTCAGCAGTTCCGCGGTTCTGTAATACACCTGAGCATTCTTTTGTTTTTAATTTCTTTTCTTCTGATTGGAAATATTTACAGGTATAAGATTTGGATTCATCTAACTGTAAAGTGACAAAGCCATTTTCATCCGCTAATTTTTTTTCTTGAATATGCGAATCCATGAATGTGGCTAATATCTCATATGCCCCTATTAGACCTGCTGCTTCCGTACAAGTAGCTTGCATTCCAGAGGTGGCACCTTTCTCGATTGATTTTTGGGAAGCCTTTGCATTTACTCGAGTATAAAAATATTCCTTCGTTTTACTTTGAATAGGGCTTATGCCTTTATGAATAGAATCCGGTGCACCGCCCCAGCCTTCCACTCCCTGGGCGATTTCATCTGCTTTGTCTTTTTTGCGTGTCGCCATTCCATTTAAATCACAGTCTGTATTTGCAATCTGGGCTAGTAAAACAAATATGATTAGGTTTTGTATAATCTTATATTTCATAAATCCTCAATAAGAATAGTATTATAGGAATTAGAAATCTGTCGATAAATTTTGTATTTATTTTGATAAAGTCAAAATTGGAGGAAAGTTCTTACGGGAAATTACTTTTGTAACTTTAGTGTGGATAAAATTTTAAATCGAATTGATTTAGATCAAGGATAATATTTTTTAAAAGAATA
>JANYCR010000380.1 GCA_025360185.1 Leptospiraceae bacterium
GTCAAAATAATAGTATCCGCTCGAAAACTAATCGTAGAATTTGGATCGACCGGATCAGAGCTTCTGAGTTCAAATTCAAGATGCGGAGTCAATTGAGTGAGATAAGTCTGCCCCTGAAAATCTTCGAAGATAAATAATTTCCCCTCATAGTAGGTGAGAGAACTATTCGAATTCACTCGAATCCCTTCTGAAGTTCTTACTAGATGAAGTGGACTAGAACCGAAAAGATACACTCGCAGTTCTGATCTTTGGTTAAATGGAAGCTCATACCCGATCGTTACAATTCCTGTATCCTTTATTTGATAAGACTCCTTACCAGCGATAGTTCCTTCGGCTACATGAAAGGATTGCCAGAAATTCAAATCTTTAGGGGGATAATTAACAATTACCACAGGAGGCTCTTTAGGCTTTTCGACTTCAATAATTTTTGTTTTCTCTACTTGAGCGTCTTTTGGCTCTGGAGGAATGTTTTCTTTTTTCTTTTGGCTCGCAAGATAAGCAAGGTATTCTTTCTCGGAGGTAATACCGAGTTTCCTCATTTCTTCTCTTCTAGCTATTTGTTCCAATTTGTTTTCTAAGTCTTTCTTTTCTATTGCAACGAGTTCTAACTCTTTATCGATTTTTTGTTTTTCAGCTTGCAGACGAGCAATTTCTGCCTTGTTCTTTTCTGGATATTTCATAAGCTCGGCTAATTTTTCTTCGATAGCTTTTTTACGACTTAGAAGTTCTTTCTCTTTTTTTTGGACGGCTTCGTATTTTTGAAGAACTTCTTCTTTCTCTGATTTTATTTTTTTGTTTTGTAGCTTAGCAAATTTTTTTTGATTCCCTGCATCAATATCTGGATTTACTTGATCTTCCAATTCAAAGGTAGCAATATCTAGACCACCGCCCTTTACCATATTCTTTTCGATTGGAATTAATATTTGCGTCTGTCCGCTCCAACCTTCAAACTTTTCAGGAATTCCGAGTCTATCTTTTATAACGATTTCATTTCCAGAAAAATTAGAGCCAATGTAATTCATATCACCTCTATGTTTTCGGTTGTAGTAAACGATATAAAGTGCCAACAACTCAGAATCTTCCTGGTTGTATGCAAACATTCCGTTGATGTAGCCCGAAACAACGCGGACGATTGCATTGATATGACCAAAGGTTGCTTTCTTCGTAAACTCCATCACATCCCCACCAAAGCGTCCTTCTTCTTTACTTTCAAATCGCTTCATGGTAATACCTTTATGCATTGCATTCGACGGATCGGTGTGGTGAGAGCCTGCTAGTTTTTTTCCGGTGTCAATGTCAGCAAGCCGTGTAGCCTCATTTGCTTTTTCATTATTTCTATTAATAAATGATTTTATGTTTAGCTCTATTAGCTTTTCTTTTCGCCTTGCTTTTTCTGAACTATCAATCTCTAGCTTTTTTTGCGATATGATTTCAGTTTGCAAAAATGCGAGGCAAATGGAGAAAGCCGCTAATGTAAAATTCTTTTTTTTATTTGGTTTCATGTCTATTATTAACTCCTAATCAGTAAATAAATCCTCAAGCCTATGTAGAAACAGTATAAAACTGTTTTTTTTATAAAAGCAATAGAAATAGTTTTTTGTTTCATTTACTTTTCATTGGGGAAATGACTCTAACGTTTTCTTTGCCTTATTTTTAATATCGGTTGGATATTTTGACTCTAGCACTTTTAGTAAGGTTAAATAGGATTGTTTTTTCTTAAACTTATCTAATACTTCAATGATAGCAGTTGCAATTTCAATATCATCATCGCTTATTTTCTTCTTTTTCAATGAAGAATCGAACATTTTCAGTAACATTTTATTAGTATCGTCCTTTTTATTCTCATAAGAGCTGATAACCTGGATACAAGTTGCGGCTACTTCTCCATTATCCTCAGTAGAAATATGAGCTTGAATTCTTGCATACGATTCATCCTCTTTCGCAGTTCCATTAAAATAACTTAAGAACAAACAAGTCTTTTTTCGTAATAAAAAATTGTAAGAGGAGCCATCATCTTTGTTATTCTTAACTTGCGAGAATAAATCTAATAATTCGCTCCCATATTTGGAAACATTTTCTGGCTGATCGAGTAGTAATATATTCAGCTTTTCTAATATCATCACTTTAAATCTTGGCTTAGTTTTCTTATCATTCATCCATCCGCTTATTTTCTTAAGATCAACTATTTGGATATTTTGAATCTCTTCAAGACTGGGCTCTCCATGAATAGAAGCGGTAAATAGCAATAATCCAATAAAAATCTTTTTCATTTATCA
>JANYCR010000389.1 GCA_025360185.1 Leptospiraceae bacterium
AAACTGCCGAGGCGATTCGAAATAAAGAAATCAATATTTCTATTCAACAAGCAGAAGCCGAAAAAGGAAAGAAAGAAGCCGAAGCAAATAAACGTATTAGTGTTTCTGATTTTGAATTTAAGGCTGTTGAAGGGGAAAAAGTTGCCGATCAGAAAAAACGGATTGCTGTAGCGGAGAATAATGCGTTAGCCGTAGATGGAGAAAATAAATCAAAGGCAAAAGTAGCTGAGTCTAATGCGGAGTTAGCGAAACGAGAATCGGAAGCTTTAAGAGTTGGGGAGGTTGCCAAGGCGAATGCCGCAACAGAAATTTCTAAAGCTGAAAAGCAAGCCGAAGTCGCAAAACTAGAAAAGACTCAACTTGCACAACAAGAAGTAGAGAAGAAAAGAATTGAAGTAGAAGCAGAGGCAGAAGCAGAAAAAATTCGCCGCATAGCTCGCGGGGAAGCAGATGCTACCTTGTTCAAATTTAAAGCTGAGGCAGAGGGCTTACAGTCATTACTCGAAGCAAAGGCTGCTGGTTATCAGAAAATTATCTCTGCTTCTAACGGAGACGCGGGATTAGCCGCTACTTTACTCGTCATTGAAAAAATGGAAGCTATTGTTGCCAAGCAAGTAGAAGCAATTTCTAATCTCAAAATAGATAAGATCACTGTCTGGGATTCTGGAAACGGGGGAGCGGGTAATGGTAGTTCTACCGCTAACTTTCTAAAAGGATTTATCGGGGCACTTCCGCCACTCCAAGAGCTTGCAAAACAAGCAGGAATTGAACTCCCAGAATACTTAGGCAAGCTAAGTGAAATTGATAAGAAAGACAAACCAAAAGGATCTGCAAAGGAATAATGAAGATTGGTTATTTTGGAACACCGGAACATTCTGCGAAGCTATTAGATGCCCTTATTAAGGAAGGGCATGAAGTTTTATTTGTAGCGACAAATCTAGATAAGCCGGTAGGTCGCGATAAAAATCCTGCTCCCTCTCCAGTAAAAAAACTTGCTGTCGAAAAAAATATTCCTGTATTACAGTTTCCTAATATTCGAAACGATGCTGCAATTGATAAGATAAATTCGTATGATGCAGAGATATACATCGTGTTTGCCTACGGGTATATTATTCCTTCTAGAATATTTAATTTTCCTAGGCTAGGAACGATTAATTTACATGGGAGTCTTTTGCCTGAGTATAGAGGGGCATCGCCAGTTCAATCTGCAATCTTAGATGGAAAAGAAGAAACAGGAGCAACCATTCAATATATTACGGAAGAATTAGATGCTGGAGATATTATTAGCCAGATGAAAGTTTCTATTTCTCGGGAAGATACATTTGGAACTTTACTTGAGAAAATTACTGAATTAGGAATTTACGATGTCCTCAGGCTTTTAAAAATTTCTGATGAAAAGAAATTTGAAGCGAAACCACAATATCATAAGGAGGCAACTCACTGCAAAAAAATAAAACCCGAGGATAGAAAATTAGACTTTTCTCTACCAGCTGAGTTTTTATTTAGTAAAATTCGAGCGTTTAATCCAGGATACATTTGTTATACAAGTTTTCGTGATAAGCGACTCAATATTTATTCCGCGAAAATTTCAACAGAAATTTCCATACCACTTCTAAACAAGCCAGGAACGGTGCATCTCATAACTAAGAAAATAATTGGTGTAGAATGCGGAGATTCCAAAATTTTAATTCTTGAATCCGTTCAGCCAGAAAATAAAAAGGTAATGTCCTCTGTGGACTTTATCAATGGCGCAAAGCCCCAAACGGGAGAAGTTTTCCTTTGAAAGAATTTTTAAATAAGTTAAAAGTAGTTCCAGCACTTGGTTATATATTATTCATTACTACCGGTTTAATTGTATTTTTTATAGCTGCTTTTCTTGTAGTCCTCCTTAGAACTAAAAGTGCTGCTAGTGTTATGATGCCTGATTTAGTTGGGCAGCAGTACGCAGAAGTTCACAATGAACTTATGCGACTTCGTTTGAAAGTCAGAATTGAAAATAAACGGTATCCAGAAAAGAATGACGGCGAAATTATTTATCAATCTATTTCTGCTGGAAAAAATGTAAAAGCTGGAGCGAAACTTTATCTCACCGTGAATACTGGAGTGGATAGAGTAAAGATGCCTGAATTAAAAGGGCAAAGTCTGGGCAATGCAAAGTCAGCACTCGATAAAGTTTTATCCGGTGAAACATACGTGAGTTTGACGTTAGGCGGCATTACTTACGTCCCCGTCTCGGAGGGACAATCACCAGAAACAGTCGTCGGGCAAATTCCTGAGCCTGGAAAAGTCATTACTACCCGTGAAAAAATTTTCCTCCTTGTTACAGAGCCTGATGTAAAAGATAAATCTTCTAGAGTAGAGGATTACAAGGGTATTCCGTTCCCATTAGTTTCACGAAGTCTAAACACCAAAAAAATTAAATATAAAATTTCTGACATCATCCCAACAAAAGATAAACGGGAAAATGGGATTATTGAGTCTTACGGTGCGAATCCAGATGGTTCGTTTGGTTTTAAAATCTTCTATTTTGAGCCAGAAAATAAGGTACAGAGTGGATACGAAAAGATTTCGTATAAAGTAGACAGTTCTAAGTCTTACAAATTACAAATTCAAAAAATAGACGATGATGCAACCATTCAGAATCTGTTCGAGGATATTTCATTTCAAAAGGAAGAAGAATTAAAATTCATTTTCTATCGTGAAGGCGATGTTCGTGTTTCTTTAATTGGGATGGATGGTGATAAAGAAAAGTCTTTCAAATTTAGGAGCGATTTATGATGAAAATTTCAGCCTCAATTCTTGCAGCACAGCTTAGTTCTCTTGGGGTTATTATTCCAAAGTTTAAGCCCAAAGCAATAGATTATATTCATTTAGATATTATGGATGGAAATTTTGTTCCGCAAATTAGTTTTGGCGAAGCATTAAGCGAGGAAGTTAGCAAACTAACAAAAATTCCTCTAGATGTTCATTTAATGGTTAATAATCCAGAGCGCCATGTTCCTAATTATTATAAGCTTAAACCTGCATATATTACATTTCACAGGGAAACAACTGAGTTTCCAATTCGGTTGGCAGAAGATATTCGTAAAAATGGAATAAAAGCCGGTATTGCGCTAAATCCTGGAACTCCTGTAAAAATGATTCAAGATTGTCTGCCATATATTGATTTAATTCTGATAATGACCGTTGAGCCTGGCTTTTACGGGCAAAGCTTTGTAAAGAGTGGACTTGAAAAAATAGACCGTGCAAAAGAACTCATTGGCTCTTATCCAATTCAATTAGAAGTGGATGGAGGAGTCAATGCAAATAACATTGAAAGACTTTCTGATATCGGTGTCAATATCTGTGTAGCTGGTTCGGCTGTTTTTAAGACAGGAAAACCAAATGAGAGTGCACTTAGTCTTAAAAAGTTGACAAATACCTAGTATTTTTTTTTGTTACATAATGAAGGAATTCATATCCCTTTACTGACCGACGAGGGTCGGTTTTATGGAATGATAGAAAGGAATTAAAATTGGTTAAACTTAGATTACAAAGAACTGGAACAAAGAACGAACCTCATTATAGAATTGTAGCTGCGGACAGCAGATTTCCTAGAGATGGAAGATTTATCGACGTAGTAGGTCAATATCATCCTATCAACAAAGCAAATCAAGTAGTCATCAATGATGAAAAAACAATTAGCTGGTTAAAGAAAGGTGCTCAACCAACAAATACAGTGAAAGATCTGTTCAAAAAGTCGGGGCTTTGGAGCAAATTCAAAACTAAATAATTATGCACTCAGAAGCATTACTTAGATATATAGTTTCCTTTTTAGTCGATAAGCCTGAATCAGTGAATGTGCGAGAAGTTGAGGCAGAGGATGAAACTATCCTTGAACTCATTGTGGCACCTGAAGATATTGGAAAAGTCATTGGTCGTAATGGTCGAATTGCCAAATCTCTCAGAACTTTGATTGCTGCTTCGAGCGCAAAAGAAGGAAAAAATTACAGTTTAGAAATCATTGACTGATGATTTTATTTCCATAGGAAAAGTCACTTCTACTTTCGGTCTGAAAGGCTTCCTGAAAGTTGCAAGTAGTGGTGATATTCTTTCCTCCCTTGCAATTAATTCTATTATTTATCTATCCTCTGACCCAAA
>JANYCR010000390.1 GCA_025360185.1 Leptospiraceae bacterium
TGTCAATGAACCCATTTTTTAAAGATAAGTCTTCTGCATACTCGGCTTCGAGTGAAACAAATTCTATTAGAAAATATAGAATTAAAAATAAAACCATTTCACAGAACAATTTATCATGATCCAATTATCAAAGAAATAAAACTGAGCTACGAATCTTTTCTGGAATCCTATGCCAGTATAAATTTAGATTACGGGAAAACAAACATTAGCCTCAATGGAAATGCAGGAATTTCTCCTGATAAGTTAGACTTAGAATCTCTTTTCTTTGAGGCAGAGCTAATCGTAAACAATCTACCACTCTATGAATATGCATATTACCTAAAGGGTTTTCCATCAATCAGTGTAGGGAGTTCTAATTTAAATTTAAAAATCAAAAGCAAAAAAGAAAAAGATCAAATGAATCTTGCAAATAATGTAGAATGTAAAATTAATTCTATAGGATATACAAATAAAGAAAATATCTCGAAACGTTTTCCGCTTATTACTCTACTGGGTAATATAAATTACCCTCTTCTATCAAAAAAAGCAAAAACACAAAACCTACAATTAACCATACCAGGCTTACTTCATTTAAAACTAGACTCTGATTTAGACTTTACCTATCATCCGGTTATTCGAGCAATAGTAAGTTCCTCTTTTATTCACATAAGCCCTATTCTAGACTTAGTAAATGCATTATCAAATTCGAAAGAAAAAAATTCTAATTCAGCCGAAGAGTCGAAGACAGGAGAAAAAAAGCCAGAAGTATTTGTAGACCTGAAGTATTCTGCAAATTATATAAGCTATGATACAATTAACTTATATAATTTTTATGCGAATGCACAATTAAAAAACACTGCTCTGAATTACACTGCCGGTCTTAGAAAGTTAGCCGATGGATACTTACTATTATCCGGTGAAGCGGACTTGAGAAGTGGAATTTCTACTAGCGCATATTTAGAAATAGAAAATGTAAACTTAGAAAAAATAACAAAGCAAATTCTAAAAAAGAAATTCGCCGAAGGAACACTCTCTACCTATGTAAAACTCCAAACAGATAATAAATATGGAGAGAAAGATTTCCTAAAAAACCTCACGTTAAGCGGCTACAGTCAAATGAAAGACGGGGTACTACTCGAAAAAGCCGATATTCTCTATCCAATCCGGTTTTTAAATAAAATCATTCCCTCAGACGACAAGCTCAACACAAATATTTCCAGGTTCAACTCAATTGATATTGACTTCAACCTCAAGAATCAAAGATTCAAAGTAAAAAATCTAGACATGCAGGGAAAAATTTTTAATACGAACGGAACTGCAGACATCGGTTTAGAGAATCCAAGCGAAGATATTAGCGCCAATCTAATAGTATCCACAAGAATCGCAGGAGCTGGTCTTAAAATTCCACTCGTATACTCAAAATCTAATTATGTTCCACTTACTATCGACAAAGTATGGTTAGCCAGTGTCTACACAGGAATGACAGTCGGCGGTCCACTCGGTGCCATGATAGGCTCGGTCTTATCCGAAGAAGCCCGCTCTGCCTTCAAAACAATCCGCAATAAAACACAAGAACAATTCGATGAGAATAAAAAGAGATTATTATTGGAGTAAAAGATTTAAAGATTACCATGCGAAAGCGTTGGTCGCGAATACTTGGAGCGAAGGGGGGACTGGACACAGATGAACACCAATAGGGATAATGTCATTAGCCCTGTCATTTCGAACCTGTTATTACTATTGACTTGCGACTAATAAAGATGGTGGTGAGAAATCTATTTGGCAAATAAGTAGGATTTTCCGCCGTTTACTTTTCTTCCACACTCTTATCATACAAAATAAATTCTTTTTTTACTTGTTCGTATGTTTTACCAATATCATCTTTTCCATCGAACGCAAACTTGGTATTAGGCGGTAGTTCTTTGAGGGTAATGGTGAAACCACGCACTGTTTCTTGTTTCCATTCAAAAGGAGAATAGGCAGTTGCGTTATAAGATCCGCGAGGAATTGATGAGTTCGGGTCAATAAGTATTTCTAACTGATATTTTTTACCGGATTCAAAACTAACGGGGGTCTGTAAGCCTCTGTGAACAAATTGATCAAAGTATTTCTCCGGAATTCTATTTTTATAAAATGGATTTTTCTTAAACTCCGAGTATCTCGCCTCATCCCTTGTGTAATCAAAATAAAGTTTAACACTGAGTATTCCCTCTCTCGCTGGAACAGGAAATAAAT
>JANYCR010000403.1 GCA_025360185.1 Leptospiraceae bacterium
CATTCTTTCCATGTTTAAAGATTCCACTGAAGAGGAAGAAGCAATTATTGAAGGCTTACTATCCGATACATATAATCGTTTTATTTCTGATGTCGCAAGAGGAAGAAAGAAGAAAGTTTCAACGATTGAAAAATTAGCGGAAGGTCGAATCTATTCTGGAGAGGCGGCAGTCAAAAATAAATTAGTAGATGAGGTAGGTGGGCGAAGGGAGGCCATGAGCAAATTATCCGAATTATGCGGAGCTACTAATTTAAACTTATTAGAAGACGAAGAGTCTCCCTTCGATAGATTATTTAATATCATGGGAAGTAAACTTCATTCCTTTACTGGATTTGGTTCTCAAAATGCATTTAGCATAAAACAATTAAAGTCTCCGATTCTTTTGATTATGCCTTCTGCTTTTAGCATCCAGGAATAAAAGGAATTTTTATGAATCAATTTATTCAGACAATTACAGATTTATTTTTGGATCGAAAAGAATTTCTTGAGAACTACAGCCCGCTGGGTAAAGCTTTGAAATTCAACGAGTTTTTTTGTTTGCTTTTAGGAGCGATTTCGCTTTCTATTTCGGCAATTTTAGTTAATCCTCCCTATTCAAGTGGTTACATCTTATTAATCTCACTTCTGGCAATTGGAAATTATTTCTTTTTATCAATCCTATCTTCTTTTCTTTCCTACTCTATCGACTTTAAAGCGAAGAGTTTGATTAAGTCGGGAGATTTTCCAAGCCTAGTCTCATCGGCTCGTTGTTTGAATATAGTATATATTTTTTCTTGTCCGATTGCTATCGTTTTTAGTTTTATCGGCATGCCTTCCTTTGCCGCATTTTGTGGAACACTTCTTTTTGCCGTAAGTTCTTATGTGTGGATATTTTCGGGATTTGCAAATGATATATATGGAATGGGAGCATTTAGAACATTTAAAAATACTATATCTTCTGTATTTTTTATTATTTATACACCCTTTATTATCTTGTTTTATTTTCTTATGAATCTCAGTATTATTATTTGAAATATTAGGCGGTTAATAGTGAATATACTCGTAACAAATGATGATGGAATCTCTAGTCCAGGTATCCATGCTTTAAAGAAAACTCTATCGACGGAGCATAAAGTTTTCTTGATTTCTCCGGCAAAAGAAAGATCTGCTACTTCGCAAGCTCTCACTATTTTTCATAGAATGCATGTAGAAAAACTAGATGAATTAACGTATACTGTTGATGGTTTCCCGACTGATTGTGTGAATATTGGTCTTTTCGGGAATATATTTCCTGAGATAGATATGGTGATATCAGGGATTAATCGTGGGGTAAATATGGGACATGACGTTCATTATTCTGGAACTGTGGGAGCAGCAAGACATGGTGCGGTTCATCAACGTTATTCTCTAGCTGTAAGTTCCGGGAACCGCGAAGAGGGTTATGATTATGCAAGAGAAGCAGAATATATTAAGGTCTTCATCGACAAAAAGCTTTCCACTTTAAAAAAAGGAATTGTGTATAATATTAATTTTCCGCTAGAATTTTCCAAAGAAATTTCTGAAATTAAATTAACGAAACTAGGGCAGAGAACATATTCTGACCGATATGAGATTGCTCATATTAAAGAGAATGTCTATCATTATTTTTTAGCTCTGACCGAGTTAGGATACGTTAGTTCTCATGGGTCTGACTTTGAATCTTTTTATAAGGGCTATGTTACTGTAACTCCTATTACACTTTATACAACAGATAACGATGAATTTAGACATATGGAAAAAACTTTTTTTAATGATTAGTGTTGGTGAGAATTCTACGAGGACGAAATTTATTTAAAAACGTATCGGTGGAAATCTTTAAAATTTTTTATGCAAATTATTAAACCTTATTCAAAATTCGCAGAAATCTATGATCATGTAATGGGTCATATCGACTTTAAGAAATGGGCTTTGTTTATTTTGAATTCAGGATTTCCAAATAAGATTCCGAGTAGGGCATTGGACTTGGGTTGCGGGACAGGGTCTTTATTTACGTATTTCCCTGCAATGACTTATAAAGTGGGGATGGATATTTCATCTGAGATGATAGCTACGGCAAATAAGAATTATCCCAGCGCAAAATTTCAATTAGGTGATATTCGAAACTTTCAGTTTGATTCAGCTTTTGATTTAATTACCTGCAATCATGATACAATTAATTATCTTACATCAGTAGGTGAGCTAGAACAACATTTTGCGTCCATCTGGAATAATCTTTCGGATAACGGGTATTATTTCTTTGATGTAAGTAGTGAACGAAACCTTACTGAAAATTTTCATGATAAAATTTTTAGGGAAACAATCGGTAATACTTTTTTTATTTGGGAAAATTCTTACGATCAAATAAATAAAGAAATTATCTCTAGCCTATACTTCGGAATCAATGATGAGAACGGCTTTACAGAATTCAGGGAAGTTCATAAACAGAGATACTTTTCAAATGATGAAATTAAATCTGCACTAGATAAAAGTGGATTACAACTTTTAAAGATTGGTTCTGATTATAAAAAATGGACATATGATAAAAATGCTTCGTTAATCAATTTTAAAGTTAGGAAGAAATAATTAGTCGGATGCTCTAGAAACGATATGCTAGATAGGAAAATAAAATTCTCTATAGTGAAAACAAAGGCTAATAAGAGTTTGCCTAAGTATCTTTTTTCGTTCTTTTACAGATTTATTTTTTTTTATTTACTTTTATTTACAATTTCTGTTTTTCCTCAATCGGTTCAAATAAGTGATAGAGAGCAAGATTATCTTCTGGGTTTTGATTTATATATTCTAGTTGACTCTAAAAATGAATTCACACCTGAAGAAATTTTATCAGGAAAGAAGGACGATTTATTCTTTAAAAGCAATACATTAACACCAAATTATGGATTTAAATCCTCCGCCTATTGGGTGAAAATAGAACTAGAAAATCATTCTTCTTATCCAAAGTGGATTTTAGAAGTAGGATTCCCCATTATAACGGATATCGGCTTATTTATATTAGACGACACCGGGAAAATTACTAAAGAATATGCAGGAATACAATTCCCATTTGAACAAAGGAAAATAGTAAATCGAAAATTTTTGTTCCCTGTGGATTTTCCAACTAACTCAAAGAAAAAAATTTTATTTCGTTTCGAAAGTAAAGGGATCATGAATTTTCCAATTCGAATTTATACCGAAAAGTTTTTTTATGAAAATGACCATCATGAGTATTTGCTTCTTTCTCTTTATTATGGAATTATGATTGCAATGATTCTGTATAATTTATTCTTATTTCTTTCGGTTCGAGATGAGACTTATTTCTGTTATTCTCTATTTTTAGCATTTTCGAGTTTGTATTTTTTTTCTCAAAATGGGTTGGGTTATGAGTATTTTTGGAAAAATTCCCCTGCCATTGCGCTACGAATTAACCAGTTAGCGATTAGTTATTCTATTGTATTTGCTCTCTTTTACGCGTATTATTTTTTAAATTGCAAAATAATTTTTCCGGGGATTAAAAAAGTTTTTATCGTTTTGGGGATAATATCAATTTCCTGCACAAGTCATCTTTATTTTAGCGATGAGTTTTATCGAATTTCGGGAAGGTTGATTTCTTTAACTGCGATCATTTCTATTTTAACTTTATTCAGCGTTTCGATTAGGGCGTATTACTTGGGTTATAGACCGGCTATCTACTTTTTATTTAGCTCGGCAGCCCTTTTTATTGGTGGATTAATGTATACATTTAGGACGTTCGGTTGGATCGAGTCTAATTTCATCACAAATAATGCAATGCAGTTCGGGTCAATGCTTGAGACTATTCTTCTATCCTTTGGTCTAGCAAATAGAATCAATGTATTAAAACGGGAAAAGATTATTGCAGAAGAAGCCACTAAAGCAAAATCTATTTTCTTTGCAATGATGAGTCATGAAATTAGAACTCCTATGAATGGGGTGATCGGTATGACAGAGCTTCTAGAAAAAACAAACTTAGATACAAAGCAAAAAGAATTACTTCAGATTATCAAACAAAGTAGCAATTCTCTTCTTACAATCATTAACGATATTCTAGACTATTCAAAAATTGAATCAGAAAAAATTGAATTTGAAAAGGAAGTTTTCAAAATTGAAACTTGTTTACAGGAATCGGTAGAGCTTTTTAAGCAGCAAGCAAACGTAAAAAAACTGGATCTGTATTTTGGAATGGATATAAACGTTCCCAGATTTATAATTGGGGATAAAATTCGTTTGCGACAAATACTCGTTAACCTGATTAATAATTCGATTAAATTTACGGAAGAGGGAGAAGTAATCGTTTATGTAAAATGTCTAGAGAATAAGAATGAACTGCTTACTTTAGAATTTTCTGTTCGAGATACGGGCATCGGAATTCCTATAGACCAGAGAGAACGATTATTTCAACCATTTACTCAATTGGATTCTTCTACAACTCGAAAGTTTGGCGGAACAGGTCTTGGACTTGCAATTTGTATTAGATTAGTGAATCTAATGAACGGCAATATTTGGATTGATCCCAAAACAAATAAAGGAACGAAAATAATTTTTACAATTAAAGTATTTTCTGCACGGGAAGAAGATTTTATAAAGAGCCCCCTAACAGAACCTTCTCATGAAAATTTCTCAGATTTAATTAAACGGAAAGACATTAAGATTCTAGTAGCAGACGATAGTTCGATTAACCAGTTAGTATTGCAAGAGATGTTATTAGATATTGGTTTTGAAATAGAAATAGTAAAGAATGGCTTAGAAGTATTAACCGCTATTAAGGAAAATGAATACGATATTATCTTTATGGATATTCATATGCCACAAATGGACGGGCTGACCGCCACTCAAAAAATTCGATCTTTAAACCTGAAAGATTCTCCTTTTATAATTGCTATGACGGCTAACGCAACTAGCCAAGATAGAGAAGAATGTCTAGCATCTGGTATGGATGATTATATCAGTAAACCGGTTCAGCTTGAACTTTTAAAAACTAAAACTTTATACTGGAGTGCTCAAGCGGTTAATAGAAAGAAGGCGGATGATTAGAGTTTAATCCATAAATGGATAAGTCGGATGATTGTGCCATCAGTTCTAAGATTATTTGATGTAAAGATTGCTAATCGTTCTGTATGAGAACCATTTAGTTTATCGGCTAATGTCCATAAGCCATCAGGCTGAATTGCTTCTGTGATCCAAGAGTTAATCTCTGTATGCCAGTGAGCGAAATTCTTTTTTTGAACATAACCGATAATCGCACTCTAGGACAAATTTTTCCCGTGTAAGTTTCGTTTGAATCTTTCCATTCCACCGTAATTTCCGAACACATATTCTTTTTCTCGTTCTTTTCCTGGGGTCGGTAACCGCTTTGTTTCTATTGTAAAAATATGGCAAGAGCTTGTGTTATCCTATTTTCCGCTTTTGATTCTTTGTCATCTTGAAAATCCGGTAATTTATTTATCAAAAATTCTATTACCTTCGACTGTGCAGTTTCCTTATCTACATTTGATGGATTCGGATTTTGTGCATATCTCTGATTATCCGCTTGCATTTTAATAACCTTGGTTTACTAAATCAGCAAACGTTTCATCTGCATCGCGAATGGCAATTGACTTTAACCAATAACGAATTTGTTTTGGTTTAATGAAATAAATCGTATTGTCATCATAGATTTTTAGAATCCGAACAAGATTTAGGTTTCTACTTGCTTTTTCGAAAACTATTTTTTGAAGGCTTTCTTCCTTTAGCTCAACTTTATCCTGTTCTTTATGCTGCTTCTCAGTCCCATAATAGAATGAGAGGCAAACAAAGGTTTGCGTTTCTAAATAATGTAAAGGTCTGTATTTTTTGTCTTTCTTTTCATACACGGAATTGAGAGTATCCGCAAATACTTTGTGATATTCATTTAATTGCTTACGAGAAGCAATCTTCATGATAGCAGAATTTTCTCCTTCACTTTTGAATTTCAAATAATAATTCAAAACATCTTCTTTGAATATTTCTTCCCAAGGAGCAAGTTTTAGGTCGTCAGGATTTTCTGGATAGGGGAGATTGTCGATATCTTGTTTGAGGATAACAGTAGATTTGTTTGTCATAAACTGGTTGCTCGTAGTTGCAATGTAGAATCGATAGAGAGAGTTATTTATTTTAAAGTTTTCATAAAAAGCAATTAATTCTTTTTTTTGTGTTGAAGGCGAATGAATTCCAATAATTTTATGTTGATAAGTAATCCCTCTATCTACAAACTCTATTGGGATTTTTTTATCTCCAATATTTTCTTTAATTAAAATCAATGGGGGTTGATATAGATTTTGGGGTTTAGGAGAATTAAATGTAATTGCTTTTTCAATTTTTACCTTTTCCCAATTGATACCTTTTTCATTGAAAGATGTTGTAGGAAGAGTTTCTTTGTTCGTGATAAAATTTGCTCTATTCTTTGCTCCAATTTTTCCTATTTTATAGCCTTCACTGTATTCCCAGTTATCTTTAATTTTCTTATGTTCCAAATACTTTTTTATCGTTCGCATTTTGGCAAGTCTTTCAAGTATATGAAATATCCTCCCACCACTTAGCAAATTTGTTTTCCAAATAAAAAAAGAACTCTTTGCAATTTCTTTCTCTATATAATGAAAATCATACGAATCAATTTCAAAGAAGACCTTTTCCTTTGTCGCCTTCATTCTTCGAACTGTAATATGAAGAATGGGTTTTTCAGAAGGAGCTTGGTTTTTTAAAAATAAAGCAGCAGTCGGTATATCTCCGCCAACTCCGAATAAGACTCTACTAATATGAGTAAAATCTAATATTTGTGGTATTTCATATTTATTGAATAAATACTTTCTAAATTCAATTGTATTATTATAAAGTAATGGACCAGATGGAAGAATTAAGCAAAGTAAGCCATTTTCGTTTAATGCGTTTGGTGCTTCTTCTAAAAAAAGCAATGCAATTTGTTTTCTAGGTATTTCTGGATTACCCGCTTTAATTCTTAACTTCTCTAATTTATCAGCATCTTTGCTGCTAAAATGTTGATCAAACGGTGGATTTCCTATCACCAAAGAAAATTTTTTTTTGTTCAGTCCAATCCAATGAAAGAAATCGTCGCAGATAATATTTTCTTTTCCTAAATTTGGAAATTTGAGTTTACTCCAGATTATGCTCGGCTCTAGGTAATCACAAAGAGCAATGCTTAAACTAAAAATAGCAAGTTTGACTGCTTCGTCTTCTTTATCAACACCGTAGACACTTGTCTCTAGGATTTCTTTTAGTTCTTCTAATTCAGGGATTTCCCACTTCTTGGTTTTCTTGTATTTTTGGACTACCTTCCACTCGACTAATCGTTTGAAACCGCAGACTAAAAAGATTCCAGAGCCACAGGCTGGGTCTAATAATGAAAAGTTATCCTGTGGATTCTCTACCGGCATAGATTCGTCAATGAGTAACTTTACTAGATAATGCGGAGTATACTTTACACCTTTTTTCTTTGGAAGAAATTCTTCATAGATACTACTAATTAGCTCCACTGGTAAATGATTAAAAGAATATAAACTCCAAAGCACATACTGGTTATTATTCACATTTCCATCTAAGAATTGAGCTAGCGGCTCTAAATCTTTTATCTTTGCAATTTTCTTTTGTTCTGCTTCTTCTAGTTCAAATACTTTTCCATTAAAGTGTTTACTGAGTTCATTTAAAAAAGCTAGAAAGTTTTCATTTCCACTTCGGATAATGTCTACAAAGTTTTTTGCTCCTGCATATTTTTTAAACAAAGATTCAGAAAGATTTTTTTCACCATCCTTTCCTGTTCGTTCTTCCATGTATTTAATTAAGATTCCAAATAGTAAAAGTCTATTAGCTAATTCTTTTTCAAGCTTTGAGTTTTTAATAAAGTTAGTTGTTGCTCTTTTTAATTCATCTACTAATTTTTCATAAGCAGTTTGGTTAGAAGAGAAAGATTCACTTTTATTTTCCACGTCCCAGAAGGAGCCGTTGTCTATACTTTTAAAACTGAATTTTTTTGATTGGTAGTCTTTTAAAATTTCGATGGTCTCAAAAGGTTTTATTTCCGATTTCCCAAAAGATTTAGTTGCATTGAAAATTTCAATTTTTTGTTTTGTAATGATTATATAAATGGGAACTTCGCAACTGCTCCAAATATTTCGATGTAGTTCTTTCTTTTTGCTTTCTTCGTATTCGAGATGATTTGTGAAATCGTAAATATAAACTTGAGGAGTAGAAGGTCGATTCTCAAATCTTCTAAAGTAAATTGCTGTAGCTTCTAATCGGGAAGCTTTTTCTAAATAGAATCGTTCGGAAAAAAGAATCTCGGATTTAAAATTGTCCTTGTCTTTGGTAAAAATAAAAGGAGAGGATATTTCTTTATTAGTAGCAATGCCAAGTTTAGTGATTGCCTTATAAAACTCCTCTGATTGATTATCTTTCTCTTTTCCCAAAATATGTCCCTTAATACAATTTTCTTTTGTCTTTATTTAAAATCGACTTTTTTATGAGCTTACGCAAAACAAAAAAATAGATTTTTCGACTACCTCAAAGCCTTTCCCACTTCCCCCCAACTCTCAACCCGTAAAATTTTATCATTTGGGTTACTCTTATTTAGCTCTTTTTCTATGTCATTCGGGCAAAATAGAATTAGCTTCTCGATTTGTTCGAGAGGAAGTAAATATTTTAATACAGAAAATCTATCGTCAATAAAAATATTTAGATTTAAACTCTCTGCAATGCCTGCTTTTTCGTATCTTTCTAGGCAGAAATTTATATTCTCACGCTTAAACTTAGTGAGAGAAAAAAAGTTTTTATCTTCTAACCATTGAGTGGATTTTTTTTGAACAGCATGACCGCATTTTGAAATAATAAATATATTTTCTTCGCCATATTTCTTTATCAAAGCCTGAATCGTTTCAAAACAATTAGGAAATGGTTTTGCTCGTAAGAAATTTTCTGAGAAAAATAAATCAGGCTCGTCAGTGTCCTGTGCGATGATTACTCCCCCAATATCAATGCCAATGCGCATAATTAGTATTATTCCTTTGCGGGAGTCGATTCTTTACTTGCCGTTTCCCAGACAGTGATAAATTGTTCTGGAATTCCTTTTTGATAGAATTTTTCTACTATCACTTCACTGTTCGTGAGTTTTAAAGATATAAACATATCTGTTTTGAACTTTTTAATATCTGTAATCTTGCCACCGTAGAGAATTATTTTTTCACTTGGTAGGCATTCAGGAAGTTTGAGATACATATAAACGGTATTATGCGGGTTGTCATATCGATTCTCTCTTTCTACTTCTACATTAGATATTGTTCCATATTCGCAATAAGCTTTTGTGTTCTTGTTCTTAAAAGCAGTCGCTAAAACTCTATCTTCTAGAAGAAAATAGATTGTAGAATCTTCGATTAAACAGCCGCATTTCTGTGGAATAGATGTCGTATAAACTGAACGAACGAGTGGATAATTTTGTTCTACCACAGTCTCCGAAAATATTTCCCTGTTTCCAAAACTTTTTCCGGTGAGATTGTTTTTAAAGATTACCTGGCTTTCCTTTCCAGTGCAGTCGTCTTCTGCAATTTGTCTCTGGATTTGATAAATCGTATAGGGGTGATTTTCATACTTCACTATCTTTGCAGTTTTTTCAATCGTGCTTAAATCAAATTCCACTTCTTCTAATTTAGATTCTTCGAGATTGCTATAAAAACGGTAGAACCAACCTTCATCTCCAAATTCTCCATTTCTTTCTTCTAAAGATTGTAAGTTTTTTGAAATCGCTGTTGAGCCAGAAAATATCCAACCTTTCTTTCCATTATAACTAGTCTCCATCCAAAATCCTGGTTGTTTTTCTATTACGACATTGCCTTTGGATTGATTGTAAAATTCTCCAATGAAACCAAGTGGGATAATTGAAATTACCTGTGATTTTGCATCCGGTTTTTCTCTGAGTGGTAATCCCGCAGTCGTTACTACACTAAAATAATGCTTTTCTACTTTTGCGCTTAGAAAAGAATCTATCACCCAGCCAATTCTGTCTTTGTATTTAATTCTTCTCCATTTAATCGTGATATCTGGTTGAATGGTATACGCTGGGTTATCCGGGAGAAGTTCTACTTTCGTTGCATGCGGAATTGATTCGAAAATGGGGCTCGTTGTTTCTGGAGTCTCATAAAGTTCAGTTCCAGTCAGGGAATCTGTAAATAGAAATTGTTTTTCATTCACAGATTTATCAGTCTCCTTCTTACAGACGGTGACTGATAAAAATATACAGAGGAATAAAGAGGTTTTTTTCATACAGGAAGTGGTATTCTTTATGAAGAACATTTCCGTTTCATCTTTAGCAAGCTTTTTTTATTTTGGCTTCATGCCGATTACGTCTGGACTTCCGAAATCAAAAATCCCAGCAACGCAGCCTGTCATCAGTGTAGCAAGCGTTGCCGCCCACATGGCTTTCCACGCAATAGCACTAATCTCACCGCTTCTAGATGGAACTAGGTTGGAAAGACCTCCGACGAAAATGCCAATCGAAGGAATATGAGCAAATCCGCATAGAACATAACTTACAATGAGCATCGCTCTATCAGAAATTTCTCCTGCTCGGGAAAGTTCTCCCAGTTTAACATAAGGAGGAATAGATGTTTGTAGAAGTCTTTGCCCGATTAAAACTGATGATTGCCAGAGTTCATTCATGTCTAGAGAAACACCTGTAAAAAATGTCAAGGGAAGAAATAAAAGCCCAAAAATATTATCTAGAGAGACGACTTTAAAAATTCTCCCGATGAATTGTAAAACAACATTTTCGTTATTTTGTAAGGAAGCCAATCCAGCAAAAAGCATATTGACTAGTGCAACGCAACCTAAAATCGCAATGATAACGGCTGCAATACCTACAGCCATTTTTACTCCGTCCAAAGCTCCTAAGATCAATGCATCCATATAGCTTGGTTTCTTTTCATTTGGATCGTCTACGTCCGCAGGCACACCACCCATTGTTTCAGGCATTCCTGTTTCTGGAATAATGATTTTAGAAATCACAAAGCACGCAGGAATAGTTAAAAAAGAGGCAGCCATTAAGTGCCCTGTAATTGTTGGGAAAGTCGGTCTTAAAAAACCTGCATACATTCCTAGGACTGTGGAAGAAATAGATCCGAAGCAACTAGCAAGAATCGCGCACAGCTCACTTCGAGTCATATTTAATAGAAAAGGCTTTACAGCTACGACCGATTCAATTCCCACAAAAATGTTTGCAGCACCAGATAAAGATTCTGCACCACTCGTCCCTAATGTTCTTTGGAATATTTTTGCAAAGAAATTAACTACTGGTTGGATTGCGTTCATTCTATAAAGAAGTGTTATGATAGCAGAAAAGAAAATCACTTGTGGCAAAGAGCGAAATGCAAATATGAATCCAAGCTCTAATCTACTTCTTTCAAAAAAACCAGTCTTCGGATTTACAATGTAGGAATAATCCACAATTCCAGTCTGCGGATTGATTAAATCTGTTGGCTTCACCATTACCTTGTCTACTGGAGGAACAACTAAGCCGCTAAATAGAAATCTTGCTCCTGCTTCAGAAGCTTCTAAGAGAAAGTTGATAGCATTTCCGAAAATCTCCACGCCTGATCTGGTAATCGGGAACACAAAGATTAAAAATCCCATTACAAATTGAATCCCAATTCCCCATTTTATTACATTCCATGGAATTAATTTCCTATTTTCAGAGGTAAGCCATGCAACGATGCAAAGCATATACATCCCCACTAAAGAGATAATATTCAGTTTAATATCTAGCATACATTTTCCCGATTTTGCTTTCTTGTCACTTGGTTAGCAATTTTACATTCTTAATTATCGTCAAGAGAATTCCATGGAATGAATTTAATGAACATATTCGCGTTTTTTTCCATTTCTTAACTGACATTTGATTCAGATTTTGCTTTTTTTGAATTGTCAATAATAAATTGACTTTTAAGTAAATAGAAATTTCGAAAATGTATAGCTACACTTGGAAGAAGTCTTGTTTTTATGCAACTTGGAATCAGTTTGTATACAATTTCTATAAGTTAACGTTTACCTTTGTGCGGATTTGGAAGGGCTTCAAATTCGGTTCTTGAGCGGACTTGATTCGACAATATAGCCAGTCTATCACCGAATAAGTGACTGTATCTGAACCGTAGATGAGTAAAAGTCTTCTATAATGAAGTATATAAGCCTAAGCTCGACGGTTCAAAAAATGAAAACACTATTTCAGAACAGACTCATAATGAATAATGAAATAGCATACAACTACTCAAATAAACAAACAGCCAACGAACCGAGCAAAGAATAATAATTTATCGACTAATTTCTTATGTCTCTAGAAAAAATAAATTACATTTCTGAAAAAAACTTAATAATGGATTGACCTTGACCTAGCAATTTCCGATATAATATTCAGGAAAATACATCTATTTGTATTTTCTAAAAAATATTGAAAGAGACTTAAAGGTATAAACAATGAAAATCATAAAAGGTATATTTATTCTTTTAGTGTTGGTTAACTTAAACCTCTTGTTCGCTCA
>JANYCR010000418.1 GCA_025360185.1 Leptospiraceae bacterium
GATTCTTTAAGAAAGAAATTCTCCCAAATTTCTAATTGAAAAATAATGGTCGTTACTAATTATCTGTATTGATTATGATTTATTGTAACTGGTAGTTTATTTCCAGAATCAGTGGTAGTTTTCTCCAGAATATGCACTAAATACTTAAATTTAGATTTTAATACGATTCAAAAGCGTTCAATTCTAAAAAAAGGTGATGTACTTTTTAACCTTGTTGGTGCTTCTATAGGTAGAGCAGCAATTTTTAATTTAGATAAAATTTCAAATATAAATCAAGCTGTTGCAATAATTAGATTAAAGGAGACATTGAATAATAAATACCTCTCATTTTTCTTAAATTCAGAAGTTGCTAAGCATAAATACTTATCAAATATTGTCGATGTGGCTAGAGCAAATATAAGTTTAACTGATACGGCAAATATCGAAATCCCCCTCCCACCTCTTCCCGAACAAATTGCAATCGTAAACAAAATAGAAGAACTTTTTAGTGAATTAGAGAACGGGAAAGAACAACTATTAACCGCACAGAGGCAATTAAAGATATACCGCCAGAGTTTGTTGAAGGCAGCCTTTGAGGGTAAGCTTAGTCGTGATAGTGAAAAAAAGTCTGAATTAGGATTCGTAGGATTAAAGGATGATAGGATTACAAAAGAGTCCAACAATAACGACATCCTAAAATCTTATAATCCTACGAATCCTAATACTGACAAGGATTTACCAGAAGGTTGGAAATGGGTGAAATTGGGAGATGTAATTGAAAATGTTGAATATGGTTCTTCTGCGAAATCAAAAGAAAGTGGTAAAATTCCTGTATTAAGAATGGGGAACATTCAAAAAGGAATATTTGACTGGAACGATTTAGTTTATACAAACGACGAACAAGAAATAAAAAAATATTTACTAAAAAAAAATGATGTTCTTTTCAATCGGACCAACAGCGCTGAACTTGTAGGCAAGACAGCGATATACAAAGGTGAGAGACTAGCTATTTTTGCAGGTTATTTAATTAGAATCAATCGAATCGAAAAATTAATAAACGCGAATTATTTAACTTATTATCTAAATACTCATGCAGCAAAACAATACGGTAATACTGTTAGAAGTTTTGGTGTAAATCAATCAAATATTAATGGAACAAAATTAAAGACTTACCCAATCCCCCTCCCACCACTCCTAGTCCAGCAAGCGATAGTCGAAATACTGGAGAGCAAACTCACAGTATGCGATAAACTAGAAGAAACGATAAGCCACAGTCTAGAGCAAACGGAAATGCTTAGGCAAAGTATATTAAAGAAAGCGTTTGAGGGGAGGTTGGTGTAATGCAAAATAAAATAAAACTTTTTGAGAGTAAGCGAGTTAGAACACATTGGGATGACGTTCAGGAGAAATGGTTTTTTTCGATTGTGGATGTAGTTGCTATTCTTACGGAAAGTCCTAATCCGAGAAAGTATTGGAGTGTTTTAAAGACTCGTTTAAAACAAGAAGGGAGTCAGTTGGCTACAAATTGTAGTCAACTGAAAATGATGTCCTCTGATGGTAAAATGTATAATACTGATGTCGCGGACACGGAACAGCTATTGCGGCTAATTCAATCTATCCCCTCTCCCAAGGCAGAGCCATTCAAACAATGGTTAGCAAAAGTTGGCTATGAACGTGTGCAAGAAATTGAAGACCCAGAACTAGCACAAGAGAGGATGAAGGAATTATATGAGCAGAAAGGCTATTCCAAAGACTGGATTGACAAACGACTTCGTGGAATTGCCATACGTCAAAATTTGACTGATGAGTGGAAAGAGCGTGGAATAAATTCTGAAAAAGTTACCATGATTCGTCTGATTTATATGATTACCATGATAAAAAAAAATTTACTTAATCGGAAATCCTGCCAATCCTTTAATCATGAAAATCATGGTTCAGACAGTGTAGTAAAATAAAGGAAATATATGACCCAAAACACATCCTCCATCGTATCTAAAGTCTGGTCGTTTTGTAATCCGCTACGTGATGTAGGTGTGGGTTATGGCGATTATCTGGAACAGCTTACCTACTTGCTATTTTTAAAAATGGCGGATGAATACAGTAAGCCACCACACAATCGGAAATTAAATATCCCGAAAGCATTTAATTGGGAAAGTTTGATTTCTAAAAAAGGAGCAGAGTTAGAAGTGCATTATGCGACGCTACTCCGGGAGTTAAGCACACAAAAAGGAATTCTTGGACAGATATTTGTAAAGAGTCAGAATAAAATCCAAGACCCTGCGATGCTTGCAAAAGTAATAGATATGATTAACAGTGAGAACTGGCTTGTCATGGGAGCTGATGTAAAAGGAGATATTTATGAAGGACTCTTGGAAAAAAATGCAGAAGACGTAAAGAGTGGAGCGGGACAGTATTTTACTCCAAGACCTTTGATACGTGCAATCGTGGAATGTGTGCAACCACAGCCTATGAAGACTATCGCTGATCCAAGTTGTGGGACTGGTGGTTTCTTTTTAGCGGCTTATGATTATTTGGTGAAAAATAATAAACTGGACAAAGAACAAAATAAATTTCTGAAACTAAAAACATTTTATGGAAATGAAATTGTTGCGGGAACGAGAAGACTTGCTCTTATGAATCTATTTCTTCATAATATAGGAGACATTGACAGTGATAATTTTATTTCTCCTGCCGATGCTTTAATTGCGGCTTCTCCGACAACTTATGATTATGTGCTAGCAAATCCTCCTTTTGGGAAGAAAAGTAGTCAGACATTTACAAATGATGAAGGAGAACAAGAAAAAGAAGATTTAACTTATAACCGCCAGGACTTTTGGGAAACTACAAGCAATAAACAATTAAACTTTGTCCAACATATTCGCTCTATGTTGAAAACAAGCGGGCTTGCCGCAGTAGTTGTGCCGGATAACGTTCTATTTGAAGGCGGTGCAGGAGAAAAGATTCGCAAGAAACTGTTAGCCGTCACTGACTTACATACAATCTTACGTTTGCCTACTGGAATATTTTATGCCAACGGGGTAAAGGCAAATGTAATCTTCTTTGATAACAAACCCGCACACAAAGACCCTTGGACGAAAGAAATCTGGGTTTATGATTATAGAACTAACATCCATCACACCCTCAAAAAAAATCCTCTCAAGTTTGAAGACCTAAAAGATTTTATTGCCTGCTACAATCCTTCTAGTAGAGGCAAACGCAAAGAAACCTTTCATCTTGAAAAAAATCCAGAAGGTAGATGGAGAAAGTTTAGTTATGAAGAAATTATTTCACGCGATAAAACAAGTCTTGATATTACTTGGTTAAAAGATAAATCTCTCGCTGACCTTGATAATATTCCCGATCCAGATGAAATTGCTGATGATATTATTGAAAACTTAGAAGCCGGTCTTGCTAGCTTTCGGGAGATTATGGTTAGAGTGAGTGGGAAGTGAGGATTAATACTATTAGCTGCTTAGAAGGAGAAAGTAAATGATTATACCAAAAATATAGGGCTTTTATTTTTAATTACGTTGTTTCAAAACGAGTTAAGATCATGTCAGGGGGAAGAAAAAAGAAATAAGTCTGACAACGACACTGCGTTAGGGAAGCGAAGGCTTTGGTGAGCGCTTGAGCGAAAGGGGGGATACGGGGTCATGTTTTTTTATCCTTAAGAAAAAACATGACCATAGTGCGAGCCTGACGCTCTGGTCGTACAAAGGAAAGCAAATCCTGCACAGGATAGGACAACGTGTAACAAGCAGCGTAACGCCCAGCCCAAACCTTAGACACGGAAATCGAAAATCCCCCTTTCCATTTAACAATAAACCTCATTGACTAAACAAATATCCGACAATTTGTAGTCAATAACCCTTAATTTCTATGATATATTAAAAGTTTTGGGAAAGAAAATACTATAACATTACAGGAAAATAACCAATGTCGTTGAATGATTTTATCTTTACCTCCGAGTCTGTTTCTGAAGGTCACCCTGACAAAGTATGTGATCAAATTTCTGATGCAATTCTAGATGCATTTTTAGCACAAGACCCCAAGTC
>JANYCR010000419.1 GCA_025360185.1 Leptospiraceae bacterium
CAGCGGGCTGAAGGGGAGGTACTGCAGGTTGTCGTCGACCTCGGGGTAGACGATGTCCTCGGCCCAGGCGGCCGTGCCCTCCAGGAACCAGCCGTCCTCGAAGGAGTCGTAGGCGTACTGCACCGCGTGGAAGAGCTCGTGCGCCACGACGGTCTGGAATCCCTCTGCGATGGTCGGGTAGCCACGCCCCTTGAACGTCGACTCGGCGAGCACGAAGCTGCTGCATGCGTCAAAAATTAAAATGACTAAGTATAACGATAGGCGAAATAGTTTTGGTTAGCATTTTAGATTTGAGATTAAAAAAAATATAAAAAAATTTTCTACGAGGCTAATCATGAAGAAAAATATCATTCTTTCGTTACTTTTTATTTTCCTATTCTACTACGAATGTTCATCGGTGAAGAATAATGCCAGTGTTCCACATCCAGCAGAAAAAAAAGATAACCTCGAAAGAATGAGAATTCTTGTTTCTCCATTTGAAAATACGGGAGACGTAAAGTTTTCTTGGATTTCATCTGGAATGACTGATACAGTAATTTCTGATCTAGCTCGTTATCATGATATTAGTGTAATTACAGATGAAGACAGGAGAAAAGCATTTAAAGAAATCGCATCGGGACAGAAAGGAACTATCAAAGACACCACAATCTCTCAAGCGGGGAAGATGACTGGAGCAAATTTGATTCTCAGAGGAAGTTATTTAGTGCAAGGAGACTCAATTAGAGTTAATGCGAGAATTGTGCAAATAGAATCTGGCACATCATCGAAACCAGTTAAGATAGACGGGACAATCAAAGAAATATTTGATTTACAAGATAAAATTGTAACTACTCTTCTAGAAGATTCAGAAAATATTACTCACTTAAAAATTGACAAGGCAGTCGTAGATAAAAATAATTTACTAGATCGACCTAATATTGAAGCATTTGAACTCTATTCTAAAGGAAAAGAATTAGAAGACTCTAATCCTACTCAAGCTCTTGCCTATTATAAAAAAGCAATTCAACTTTCACCAGAATACATTGTAGCATTAAAAAGCGCAGGGAGCGCAGCGTGGACTTTCAATCATTTTTCCGATAGCTTAGAGTATTACGATAAAGCCTTAAAAATTTTACAAAAAAGAAAAGAAGCAAATAAGAATGAGTATGCCAACTTGGTAAGACTTGTCGGTCAGGTTTATTTCTCCATAGGAGATTTGGACAAAGCGATTGATTTCTTGCATACATCTAAAAAAATCTATGATCGTCTAAATCTACAAAGCTCTGATAGTTACGCAGAATTAATGAACGGTTTTGGATTTGTTTATGATGAAAAAGGAGATTTTGATAAATCATTGGAGTATTACAATAAATCCAGAGAAATCTATGAAAGTTTAAAAATGCATACGACAAAGCACTATGCAACGATTATGATGAACACTGGCAATATTTATCTCCAGAAAGAAGATCGCGATAAAGCATTAGAGTATTATAATAAATCTAAAGAAGTATATGACAATTTATCTATGGAGAATACGAATAGTTATGCAATGGTAATGCTAAACATTGGAGTTGTATATGATGATAAAGCAGAATTTGATACTGCACTTGGATATTATATTAAATCCAAAGAAATCTTTATAAATTTACAATTACAAAACACAGATGCCTACACAAGAGCAATCAATAATATCGGTGGAATCTATTCGTCAAAAAACGAATTCGACACTGCTTTAGAGTATTATAATAAATCAAAAGAAATAAAGGACAATCTAAAACTTCAAAACACAGTGGACTATGCAAAGATGATGCTTAATATTGGATCAATATATAAAGGTAAAGGCAATAAACAGCAAGCTAGATTTTATTATGAAAAAGCTAAACGCATTTATAAAAAGAATGGTCGAACAAACGATATTAAAGGAGTAGAAGCTTTAATGAATGAACTGTAATAAAGTATAGTAAGCGCTGAAAAAATAGATACTGTAGGCAAACCTTTTGTTCTAGCGTTTACTTCTTGTTAGTCTTTTTTGAAGAAGTGCGAGTCACAGCCGCATAACTGCGAGTATCCACTGCGGTAACGGACTATGTTCGGATGCTGTCCGTCACCTTGCTCCAAGCCGGCATAGTTGTATTAGCCGGACTTTGTAGTTTACTTGTTGAACTCATGCAAGTCCAGTGCCTTCGTTCCGGTCACAAAACTTGCAGAGAAGATAATGCAAGTTTTGCGCCCTACACTCAGTCACGGGACTTGCTAGAAGTAGTACGGCTTGGAGACATGACTTTGAAACTCAAAAGGTGCTACCGCACTTTCGAGTTTTAAAGTCACGTCGGATACTCTTAACGTTAGGCGCAATTTCGGACAAATTTTTTTATATAAAATACAAAATCAGAAAGGAGTTTACAATGGAATTATTTTATTTTCTTCTCTTTGCTTATGCGTGTGCAAATATATGGCAAAATACAATGTGTTTTCGCTATAGCCTTGGTTGGGGGTTTGCTTGTTTATTTATTCCATTGTCCGATTTAGTTTTTGCAATAGAAGTTAGAGAAGGTTGGAGACCTATATTTTTAAAATGTATTATAGTACTATTATTCATCGGGAATTATCAATTTAAGAATACTTATAATGCATATCTTGCTTATTCAACGCAACGAGAAGCAATAATTGATGCGAATTCTATTTCCTCTCTAAAAAAGATATATTACCCAGAAATCAAACACGCTATCGGGCTAATGAGCAATTCATGTTATGGGAAAAATGAATCTGAGGAAAGTAAAATTGAAAACAATGATACTAAAAAAATACCAATAATAAACTTCTATTTTCCTATTATTTTGAAAGATAACCCACTGTATGCCGAGATAAGCGATAGATTAAACAGTGAAGAAAAAAATAAACCTTTCAAATTAAATAATATAGATATTATTATTAAAACCGAGAAATATAAAACATTAGAAGACGCTCCGATTGGAATTAAGGAGTTTGAAAGTATCCAAGGTCAAAATTTTGAATTTAATTCGGAAGAGAAGAAAAGTGAAACTGACTTTTTGAAGGATTGCTTTAAAAGCATAAATAATGACAGCTATATACTTATAGATATAGATAAAGAAAAACCTTCGTTTATGGAAGACATTCTCTATTCTATCGGAAACATTATTTTGATATTGCTTTGTATATTTGGACTTTATAGAAATATCACAAAACCTTATATTGAACCTAAAGTTCTTAGATGAATTAATTTGACATGCTAAAAATTTATATTGAAGTTAAAATATTTAGGCAACAGGAAGAATGGAAAATAGACTTGAAACATTCTATAGTAATTGAGTCCGAAACTACGCCTAACTGCGAGTATCCACTTCGAGAGTGGACTATGTTCGGAAGCTGTCCACTCTCTCGCTCCAATCCGGCTTATTCGTATTAGCCACACTTTGTAGTATTTTTGTTGAACTCATGCAAGTCCAGTGCCTTCGTTCCGGTCACAAAACCTGCAAGAGAATAATGCAAGTTTTGCGCCCTACACTCAGTCACGGGACTTGCTAGAAGTAGTCCGGCTTGGAGACATGACTTTGAAACTCAAAAGGTGCTACCGCACTTTCGAGTTTCAAAGTCACGTCGGATACTCTTAACGTTATGCGGCATGCCTAGCTATATTTCATTAGCTCAATCAAAACAGATTGAAACGGATGGATTTTGGAGGCTGGTTTAAAATTTAACGCTAAACGGGATGGATATAGAATTGTGCTAAAAGTGACTGGTTGA
>JANYCR010000424.1 GCA_025360185.1 Leptospiraceae bacterium
AAGAGAAAGAGCAGTCGCTGGATTTGGAAAATTATTTTTAGGGAATCTCTGGGATGTATATGGACCGCAAGTTAAATCCTCGGAGCCTGAAATCTGGAACCAAAGAGAGATAGCGATGTTCACTCTTGAAGGAGTAAAGGAAGGAACGATTACAACGCATCCAATCAGCACAGGCGACAAACTAGGAATTAGCCTCACTCGGTTTAAAAAACAAGAAAGTGATGATGTGATTCTTCTTTCTCATGGACTTACAACTTCCACTGATATGTATATTATGCCGGAGCATAATAACCTTGTAAATTATCTACATGCAAATGGATATGGAGATGTATGGTCACTCGACTGGAGAGGAAGCATGCGACACAGTTATAACCTTTTCCCACATAGGTTTAACTTAGATGACGTCGCCTTATACGACTTACCCGCAGCGATTTCAGAAATCAGAAAGCATATAGGTCCAAAGAAAAAAATTCACGCAATCGTGCATTGTGTTGGTTCAATTACATTTATGATGAGTCTATTCGCTAAGAAAATTGACGGCATAGCAAGCGTAATATCAAATAGTGTATCTCTAACTCCTAGAGTTGCAACCTGGTCAAAAATTAAACTATCCGTTGCCCCATTTGCAATCGAATATGTTCTACGGTTTCCCAATGTTAACCCACGTTTTTCGTATAACCCCGGACCTGCTCTTGGTAAAGTGCTTGCTAGTGTAGTAAACCTATTTCACGGGGAATGTAATAACCCGGCATGTCATATGCTCAGCATGATGTGGGGAACTGGATTTCCTGCCTGTTATGAGCATTCGCAGCTATCCCCTATTACCCACGATAGAGTGGGAGATTTATTCGGAGCAACGTCGATGAACTATCACAGGCATATACGCAGAATGGTGAGTAAAGGTGTTGCAGTAAAATACCAAATCGAAAATGCGCGTTACAGCGATTTGCCGAATAACTACTTAGACTATGCAGCAGAAATTGATACCCCAATTCTTTTTATGACTGGAGACAAAAACAGAGTATTCAATGATTCTAATATTGTAACTCATGATACTTTGAAAAAAATCAAGCCTGACAATAAAAATGAACTCTTTATTGCAGCAGGTTACGGGCATCAGGACACACTCATGGGAAAGAATGTGGATAAAGACATTTTTCCCAAGTTTCTAGAGTTCTTGAATAAGCATAAAACAAAAGGCTGGTTTTGAGAATTTTGTATCCTTGTCACCCCCGAAATTTTCTGTTGGGGGTCTCAAGAAGTAGAGATTCCCGACAGAAAATTTCGGGAATGACAGTCTTTAGGTTAAACTAACTTTTAACCCTCACCCTTCATCGCCTTAAGAGCCTTCTCTAATTCGTTCACACGTGCACGGAGCTCGGGAAGCTTTCTATAAATTGCAAGGCTCTTTGTGTATTCGCCGAAAGGCTGTAGCGGAATACCAGCATATACCCCCGGTTTTTTTACGTCATTAGAAACTCCGGGGCGCATACCCATGATTACGTCATCTGTAATTGTTAAATGATCTAAAATACCACATTGTCCACTTGTCATGACTCTGTTTCCAATCTTAGTAGAGCCTGCTACAATAAATCCTGCGGTTAATGCACAATCTTCGCCAATTTCAACGTTATGCGCTACATGGCAGAGATTGTCAAACTTGGTTCCACGTTTGATTCTAGTTTCTGTATAAGCAGCGCGGTCTATGCAGCAATTTGCACCTACATGAACATCATCTTCTAACACAACAATTCCAGTTTGAGGAATGCGATGGTATCGTCTATCGTTCCCAAGTGCAAATCCAAATCCTTCACTGCCAATAACAGTTCCGCTCTTGATATACACGCGTTTGCCTAGAATGCACTCGTATCCAATTACAGCATTTGGAAAAATCACACAGTCTTCTCCAAGCCTTGCGCCGGATTCGACGACTGCACCTGCGAGAAGGACAGTTCTATCGCCTAATACAGTGTTTGCGCCAATGACTACATTCGGTCCGATCATACAAGACTCAGGAACTGTCGCAGATTCGTGAATGACAGCGCTTACATGGCGTTTGCCCCATTCGGAGGTAAATAAATCCCTGTCCGCATATTTTTGTTTGATGGCAGCATGGGCTACGGCTACGTTTTTTGTAAGGAAGACGGCTTCGATTCCATAGGTTAGAATTTCTGTGATGAATTCTTTATTCGTTACGACTGCGGATGGTTTATTTTCTCTGAGATAGGGAAGAAAACTTTTATTGTCTACAAAAACGAGAGCACCTGTCTTACCGACTTCGACGGGAGATATGATGCTAATTGTAGCATCTCCGTCTAAAGATTCCAAAATTCCTGCGGGTTGAAATAGAGATAATATCTCATTTGCTTTTAAATTCATTTATACTTTTTCTTAAAAAGAATCTAAACAGACAAGAAAAATCTTATTCATTAGAAAAAATTCCCCTAAGAAAAAAACTTGTATTTAGGTAGAAATTAAGAGTGAAAGGATGTTTGTATATGAAGATTGCGATTATTGGAGATGTTCATGGATTTTGGGATGCGCGGGATACTGAGTATTTTAATTCTTCTGATTATGATTATATTTTATTCACAGGGGATTTTAGGAGTTATACGGAAAGCGAATCGACAGTAGCAAAACGAATTTCAGAAATTAGTAAAAAATCCTTTGTAATCCCGGGAAATACTGACACTAGTAATTTATTTCAAGCCGCGGGAGAAATTTTTCAGAATAACTTTTTAATCAAAGGCTTTTTTCTAAATCAAAATAAAAAAATAGAGAAGATGAAAGAATCTCTGGGTAATATAAGATTATCCGCTTACGAAACTCACCTGCTCTCAAAGGAAAATATGCGCGTAAATTTAATCGTACTTCGTCCTTTCGCAATGGGGGTTAATCTAAGTTATGCACCGATTCTAAAAAAGAGATTTGGAATTGAAAGCCTAAAGGATTCAAAAGATAGATACAAACAACTAATTGACGAAAGCACAGAAGAAGCAATTATTTTCTTAGGTCATAACGGTCCGTTTGGTCTGGGAAGTGAAGCAAACAGTCTATGGAGTTCTAAAAATCCAAAAACGTTAAATAAATCAATTCTCCTCCACGTAGACTCTGTTTTTCTAGTTTTAATCGAACTTCTTGAACTGGAAAATTATATGATACAAGCGAATTATAGTGATA
>JANYCR010000059.1 GCA_025360185.1 Leptospiraceae bacterium
AACTGTTACTCGCAGAGACAGAACCTCAGACGAGTTAGGTGTATTCTTAAAAGGTTTTTTTAAAGAAGAAAACATTGACTCAAATGATATAAGCCATGCTATCTACTCAAGTGTAGTCCCCGGATTCAATCCAATCGTTTCTAGAATGCTAGAGGATTGGTTTAAGGTAGATCCTATCAGCGTAACGGTTAATATGAATTTACCTTTTACAATCACTTATCCCCGTCCTTTCGAAATCGGCGCAGACAGACTAGTAAACGCTGCCGCTGTTGTTAAACTCTACGGTGGTAGAAAAATCATCATCGACATGGGAACTGCTACTACCTTCTGTGTTCTGAACGAAAAAAATGAATACATAGGAGGACTCATTGCTCCCGGTCTAAAGATTGCAATGGATTCTCTCATTCGTAATACCGCCCAGCTTCCGCCTATCGTATTTCAAACTCCCAAAAAAGTTCTCGGTGACTCTACTATCGAATCCCTACAATCTGGATTTTATTACGGCTGGGTAGGACTACTCGAAGGAATCATCAAAGAAATCAAGCTAGAATACGGCGAAGACTATAAAGTCATCGGCACCGGTGGGCTAATCACCACTATCCACAACTCTCGCAAAGGATTACTTGATACTGTTGATCCTTTGCTTACTTTAAAAGGCTTGAAGATTTTGTTTGAGATGAATCGGTAATCAAGAAGGCTTCTGCAAAGTAGCCTGCATGGTAGTTTCTTTGTTTTCAGCGCGGCGCATTTTAACATCTACTTCTAGAGATTGTCTGCCTGAACCTTTGAAAGTTCCACGAACTGGAGATACATCATGAAAGTCACGACCAATGGCAACACGCATATGTTTTTCTGAGGATATCATGTTGTTAGTCGGATCTACACCAAACCAGGAAAACTCAGGAAGGTAAACATCTAACCAAGCGTGGCTTTGCTCTGCGCCAACCATTTCTGGCATTTTAGAATTTGGATCATAGCTTTCAATATAGCCACTAACGTATCTAGCTGCAATACCAACGCTACGAAGTGCAGCAATCATAGTATGTGCAAAGTCCTGGCAAACACCCATTCGCTTCTGAATTACTTCATCGATCGGAGTATTAATATTCGTCGAGCCTGATTTATACTTAAACTGTTTCGTGAACACTTCATTCAAATCCATGACTGCCTCTGCTAGTCTTCTCTCTGGATCTAAAATCTTTTTTGCAAAGGTTCTTACTTCTTGCGTGAGAGGAACAAAAGAAGAAGTGTTAATGAAATCATAAAATTCTAACTTGTATCTATCAAACCACTCTCTTGCATCTTTTATTTTCATAAGTGAATTAAGCGGTTCATGAGAAGGGGCAAACAGTGTTACATCGCTCTTAGAAATAATTTCAAGATAGCTATGGCGAAATGGAACAGAAAATTCATGAACTAGGTTTCCAAAATAATCTCGATGAGAAAAAGTTGGAACATCAGGATTTATCTCTAGCCAATGAGCATTGACACTCTGGCATAAAGTTTCCAGTGGAGAAATTTTAATCTGCGAATAAGATTCAGAAGCCTCATAGTCGTAGGAATACTTTGTTTTGTGGATGATTGTATATCTCTGGGTCATTGTTGCACCGTAAATGGAGTAGTAGATGATATATTACTATACCTATCCATGATTTTATTACCGAGAAGTTCGATTCCCGCTTTTAAATGAGCAGCCCAGTAGCCTGGCTTTACTTCATCCTTTGCATATAAAAAATGCTCTTGCTTTTTTATTTTTTTCTGTGACTCATTTGACGGTTTACTCAGATTATCCTTTAAATCAAAGGAAAATGCTCTACTAATTAAAATATCACAAATGTATTCAGGTGTTTCTTCTTCCGGGATGGTAAGAATTGAATCATTTCCAATTGCATTTAGAATCGTTTTTATTTTATCCAAAGAACTTACGAGAGAATTATTAAAGCCCTTATCTGTAATCATCATCTTATAAGCAAGATAAGGATCGAAGATGGATTGATAATTCCATTGATACGCTTCATAGGAATTTAGAATTTTTAAAATTACAATGATGAACGGTTGAAGATTCGGAACTTCCGCTTCGCTCTGGGTAGCTTTTACTAAAAACTGGAGAGTAGATTTTATAACCGTTACTATGTAACTACAATGCTCAATGTATCTTCCCAGTTGAATGAATTGTAAAATATCCTGTCTAGAAAAAGTATCTAAGGATGCCCCATAGAAAGACTGGGAGTAGTGGACAACACCGACTAGCCACTCAGAAAGGTCATCTA
>JANYCR010000490.1 GCA_025360185.1 Leptospiraceae bacterium
GATTCTTATGATCCATCTTATTTACAGTTACTTGAGCCAGACAAAAGCTGGAAGGAAGTAAACCAATTTCCTATCTGGATGAATAAGCTTTTTAAAAAAGAAGGAAAACTTTCTATTTATACCCTTGCTACATACTTCGATATTCCGGATGAAATTTTAAATCATCCCGAACAAGCAGGTATTCGGTTTGGTGAAATCGGAGAAGTATTTGAAATCTATCTCAATGGAAATCTAATCGCAAAAGAAGGAGAGATAAAAGACAACGCGGTCTCTTTTCATAGAACAGTGCGGGGTAAAGTATGGCAGGTTCCTAAAAACGTTATACAGGCTAAGAACAATTACCTGCTAGTTAAAATTTCCGGTCATCCAAAGTTTGATCATACAGGTTTTTATTTAACCAAACACTATGATTTTGGTCTAGCTGATGATTTAAAATACGATGAACAGGATAGAATTTCTCTTATGCTCATCGGAATTTATGCAGTCGTCGGGCTTTATCATTTATTTTTGTATTATAGAAGAAGAGAAGAGAAATATAATTTTTACTACGGTGCATTTGCTTTTATTGTTAGTTTATATATTTACACAAGAAGCTCAGTTATATTTGAAAACAACTGGGATACAGCGATTATCCAGAAATTTGAATTAGCAATCCTTTATCCGGGAACTTTTTTCTTAGTTAAATCCCTAGGCGCTCTTTTCAATAACAAACCAAACAGATGGTCTAAATATTATGCCTACTTCTCATATACCATTTGCGGGCTGACTTTGCTCAGTCCTGAGATGTATATGGCGGAATATATTTTGCGAGTCTGGCAAATTTCGGTTTTAATCTGGGTGCTTCCACTTATCCTATATACTTTTTATGAAGCAATCAATAAAAAAGCGAATAACGCAAAACTCCTATTAACCGGATTTATTTTTTTTATGGCAGCATCTATTTACGATATTCTAGAATCTCTCTTTTTTAATACAGGGATTGCATTTGTAAAATATACGTTTATGATGTATATTTTAGGATTTGCGGGAGTGCTCGCCAATCACTTCATTTCCATTCACAACGAAATTGAAGAGTTAAATGAAAACTTAGAAAAAAAAGTAGAGGATAGAACCAAGGCATTATCCACTAGCCTCGGCGAAATCCAAAAACTAAAAGATCAACAAGATGGAGATTATTTTTTGACTTCCCTACTGCTTCATCCATTAGGGGCTAACCAGGCGAAGGCTCCTGAAGTAAAAGTAGAATTTTTAATAAAGCAAAAGAAGAAATTCAAATTCAAAGAATGGGAATCAGAAATAGGGGGAGACCTTTGTAGATCGCAAACAATTCATTTCAAAGGTAAACCGATGACAGTTTTTCTAAATGCAGATGCAATGGGCAAATCCATGCAGGGCGCAGGTGGTGCGTTAGTCGCCGGTGCTGTATTTAATTCAATCCTTGAGAGAACAATGCTTAGCCCGGCTGTTCAAAATCAATACCCGGAAAGATGGCTAAAAAATTCATTCGTAGAAATGCATAAAGTATTTGAAAGCTTTGACGGGAGTATGTTAATTTCTGTCGTAATGGGAATTCTAGACAATACGTCAGGTCTTTTGTATTTCATAAACGCTGAACATCCTTATACAGTTTTATACCGTGACGGACAGCCATCTTTCATTGGTCACGAGAAAGTGTATCGCAAACTGGGATCAGGGATGGTCGATGATTTTATTTCTGTTCAAACATTTCAAATGCGCGACGGGGACGTTATTGTAAATGGATCGGATGGAAGGGATGATATAATCATAACGGATAATATCGAACATACGAAAGTATTAAATTATGACGAAAAGATTTTTTTATCAATAGTAAAGAAAGGAAATGGTAAAATAGACGAAATTTATAAAGAACTAAAACTAACCGGAGAGTTTACGGATGATTTGTCGCTACTAAGAATAGAATTTAATAGCCCTAACTTAGTAATCGAAGCAATGGAAGAGCAAGAGATGCCAGACATCGAAGTCACGTTTAATAAGATTAGTGAAGAGACAGAACACGCTTTAGATTTACAATTAAACGAATACAAGAGCGACTCCACAAAGAACTTACGCGTGCTCAAATTTATAATCGTTGCTTACATTCGCCTGAAACAATTTAACAAAGCAATTCCCTTAGCAATAGAATACCTCGATCTAATTCCTTCCGATACAAGTATGATTTATTACTTAGCTTACGCTTATCGAAAAGACAAAAATTTCATCGACTCCATCGAACAAGGTGAGCGGGTAAGGCTGCGTAACCCAACCCACTTAAAAAACTTGATAAACCTGGCTCGTAGTTATGCGTCTGTTGGAAATCTTACCCGTGCAAAAGAAATTTTAGAGCCCGCAGTGACTCTCGCTCCTGGAAATCTTAAAATCATCCGACTCAGACTACAAATTAAAAAGGCTTTGTCGAAGTTGTGAAGAAATCGCGCGTATATTCGAATAAGCTCAGAGCATCTATCAGAGATCGAACTTTTTTAAATATCTAAAAGTTCAACCTTGTCGATAAAGCGAAAATCTTTTTTATTTATGGTTAATAGGGGAATTTCTAATTGTAATGCAGTTGCTGCAATAAGTGCATCAGGAATTTCTAACCCATGAGATAGGTAATATTTTTTTATTAGTTCTTTCCCGAGTTCAGAAATGGACTCTGTTATTTTACAAACAGAAAATCGTTTTAGAAATTTATCTAAACTTTGAAATTCAATTTTATTTCGACACCCTACTAACATTTCCATTTCAGTTACAATAGAAATTGCTAATTTATTTTTGATTTCCAATTCTTTTACATGTTCAATAATTTGTTTATCCTTATTACCTATTTGAATCAGAATATTAGAATCAATCAATACCATTAGCTTCTCTTCCAATGCTTTTTTCTTAATTCTTTTATATATTTCTCGGGATCTTTCATTTCAGAGCGAGATGACCACATGCCAACGAAAGGCTCTTTTTCTAAGGGAGTTTTTTTTTCTTTTTTAATATCTAGCGTAGACTTGTATTTCAATTCTAAATATCCAATGAAATCTATAATTTCTTTTTGGATTTCAGGCTGAAAAGACTCATACTTCTTTACTAAGATTTCAGATTTCATAGTATTTCTCCTTCGCTTATATTAATTTTAAACGTGCGTATTGTCAAGAATCTATTTTTATTACCTCAGATTAAACCTTTCGAGTAAAATACAAACTGACTTACTAGCTATCTAGCTTCTTTCTATATCCTAAACTTAATAACTGTCACATACAAAAATTGTTTTGTCTTTTTAAGTGTAGGCTTTTCAAACCCTACTTCGGACAAAACATTTGTTAGCTCCTCTTCTTGATTTTCCCATTGCATCTGCGGATAAATGAGATTCTCCGTCAACTTCTATATACGAGCTTTCTCTTTTAAATTTTTGTTGAATGGTAGAATGGAATCCCCCTTAGTCCCCCTTTGCGAAAGGGGGTTTTGTGCTAAGAGTTGCTTTTTTTATTTTGATAAACTTATTTATAACAATTATACTTCTCACATCTAAGCTAAAATAGTGTGATGTCAGGCTAATCCCCCACCAACTTCCTAGTCTCCAAACTCACTGTAAATATTCTTTCCTGCACTCGTTTTTTTAAATCTATCTCTACATCTTCCAAACGATTTAGTATTTCCTCATTCGTATAACGCACGACTTCAATTCCATAGGCATTCAAAACTTTCGTCCTCTGCGCATCATATTCCATTGCATCTGCGGATAAGTGAGATTCGCCGTCAACTTCTATAACTAATTTTAACTTGTGACAATAAAAATCAGCAATATATTGATCAATTGGCTTTTGTCTTAGAAATCGTAATCCAAAAAGTCTATCTTTTGCTAACAACTGATACCAAATCTGCTTTTCCGCTTGCGTCATATTCCTTCGTAACTTACGAGCTTTCTCTTTTAAATTTTTGTTGAATGGTAGCATGGAATCCCCCTTAGTCCCCCTTTGCGAAAGGGGGTTTTGTGCTAAGGATTACTTTTTTTATTTTGATAAACTTATTTATAACAATTTTACTTCTCACATCTAAGCTGAAATAGAGTAAAGTCAGGCTAATCATGAATACCCCCTTTTTCTTTTCCACCCTTCGCTCCAAGTATTCGCGACCTTAGCCTTCGCCGGGGAAAGGGGGATTAGAAGAACTAAGGAGGATGAACCCCTCACAACCCCAACCCAGGAATCTCCCCAACCAACTTCCTAGTCTCAAGACTAACCGTAATTACCCTCTGAAAGAGTTCCAGTATATACTTTGGATTATCCTCTGTTTCAATTGCATAATCATTTGCGTCGTTTGTGATACCGGAATCTTTGTCAGTTGTCACCGCATAACGTTCCATGATCCATTCCAGTGCAGGTTTGCCGTTTACGATGTACTCATAAGCCTCAAGTGGAATGTCCGAGATCGTGATAAATTCATTGTAGATGACTCTGGTCTTGTCTTCTTTGGAGGCAAATTTCATTTTCCGCACATAGTAGTGGTCAGGTCTCAGACCTGACCCTACGGCGATTTTCACCGGATACAATTCTGCTGTTTCGTAATTCAAATGAATCTTTGCCAATTTGCGTCCTATCTCGGAAATCTTCCAGAAATCAGAAACGGATTTTACTCGTGGGATGCGTGGTAGTTCTTTGGATAGATTGTCTTTGTATTTGTTTCTGTATTCCTCGGAATGTAGAATTCCGTAGATGTAATAAAATACATCTTCCTTCTGTAAGGACGGGTCTTTGTAATAGGCGGCAAAATGTTGTAAGCCCGCATCGGTGATGGCGGATTTTCGTTGTAATCCTTCATCCGAAATAGCAGATTTCCTTTTATACTCTACTGATCCGTTCCCTGAGGCACTCGAAGGGAACAATCCCCCTTTTTCTTCTTCGATGGTTTCATAGAGATACAAAGGAAAACATTGGGACTTGGAAACAATTTCATAGTCAGGAATAATATTGGTTATCATACAAGAAAAATCTTTATTGCTACCAATTCCACTGACACAAATCAAAAGATTTTCGGAATCCGGTGTGGGAAAGATTTTTATATTTTGTCCAGGGCGTTCAATTAAAAATTTATCATAGTATGAATGCACTTTTGAAAAAGGTCTATAGTATGCGGTTCTTAACGCTTCTTTATCTAAAAGTATCTTTATATTTCTTTCGATATAGTTTTTTAAATTCACTGTCCAACTAATTTTCGTTGAATCGTTAGATACAAAGCTATCAATATTTGGATATTTACTTTCATCTAAATTTTTAATTTTCTCTTGGTATCTTTGCAGTTCTGAATTATAAAAATTTATCATCCCTTTTACATTTTTGACTAACTCTTTTTCGCTAAAATTATAAACCCAAGCATCGCGATTTGTTTTTACTCCACTTGAATAATTCTCAAAAATCGTCACACTGCTTTTGTCTTTTTTATCTCCAAGCGATAAATGCTTTTCAAAACTATCGTCTCTTTGTCCAATCCAGTCGTGGTGTTTGTCGGGTGTGATTTCTGTAAAATCAGAAATGTGAGCAATGGAGACTAACGTTTTTAATTTTTCTAATTTTTCTTCTCGGTTTAAATAGTCTCCGATGTCTTTGAAATAAATTTTTCCCTGTTCTTTGCCGTTTTTGTTTTTGACGAGCACACTGATTGCGATAGGTGTTCTGGTTCCTTGTCCAAATACATTGTCTTTTTCTTTTCTTCTTAGTTCACCAGACGTTCTTGCATTTCCTCGGAGATGATAAATATAAATCGAACTGAATTCTTCTTGTAAACATTTTCTAAGTCCTGATGTGGCATTTCCTTCTATCCAACCTGCATTGGTGATAAAACAAATGATTCCCGATGTTTCGATTCGGTCTGCCGCCCAACGTATCGCACGGATGTATGTATCATACAAAGAATTTTGAAGAGTAGCTCTTGATTCTTTTGCATAGGTGTTTTCGATTCTTTCATCTAACATTGGATACTTTACATTTTGGTTGTTGTCGTTTGCGTCTTTTTGTCCTGCGGAGTATGGTGGGTTGCCTAGGATGACTTTGATCTGGGAAGTTTTTTGTTTGATTCTTCTTTCGGAATTGTCCACGAGCATTTTAGAAATCAAATCGTCTTTTTCAAAAAGTTGAAATGTATCAGTGAGTAAAATTCCCGTAAACGGCGTATAACGTTCCCCTGTAATTTCGTGATAGGTCGATTCGATATTGATAGCGGCGATGTAGTATGCAAGTAAGACAATCTCATTGGCATGAAGTCCTGATTTGTATTTTTGAACTAGCTCGGTCTTAGAAAAAAGTCCCGATTGCATGAGCCTTGTGATAAACGTGCCCGTTCCTACAAATGGATCTAGGATTTGCACATTCTTAGAGGCAAGACGCTCGCCAAATTCTTTTTGCAATAAATGATCCACCGAGTGAATCATAAAATCCACTGCTTCTACAGGTGTGTAAACAATTCCGAGTCGTTCTGTGAGTTTAGGAAATGCATTTCTAAAAAATTTATCATACAACTCCAAAATAATTTTTTGTCGCCCTTGTGCGTTTTCAATTCCGTCTGCACGCATTTTCACTGAGGCATAGAATTTTTCCAAAGTATCTGCTTCTTTGTCTATATTATGCTCTTCTAATATTTCTAAAATCTTATCCATCGCTTGGGAAACTAGATTTTCTTTGGTAAATTGGTATTTGCCGAAGAGAGCCTCAAAGACTGGTTTGGTTATCAAATGCTGGGCGAGCATTTCAATGACTTCTTCATTTTTAATGCTATCATTTAGATCATCGCGGAGTTCATCGGCAAAGTCTTCAAATGCTTTTTTGGCTTTTGTATTTTTATCCGACTGCACAATGGTTTTGATTCTTGTGATATGAGTATTCGCAATTTTGGCAATGTCATTTGCCCAGTCCTCCCAGTGGTGGCGGTTACCGCATTTTTCCACAACCTTGGCATAGATGGCGATTTGAATCAAATCCGGTTGAAAGTGAAATTCTTGTTGTTTGTCTTCTTCTTTCTCCTTGGGCTTTTTAGGTGGCTTATTAAAGTTAGTCTCTCCTACGCCGGGAGATTTTTTCGGACTTCTTTTTTGGGCAACTTTATCCGAAATACAGATCACTTCCATCTTTTCGGGATCAGGTCCAACCAAATCCAGCTTGTTGACCATTGCATCAAAACGATCATCGTGAGACCTAAGAGCTTGCAATACATCCCAGACAACTTTGAATCTCTTGTGATCGCTTAACGCTTGGCTTGGCTCTAAGCCTGCGGGAATCACAACGGGTAATACCACGTAACCCATCTTTTTGTTGGGAGCAAGACGCATTACACGACCCACAGACTGCACCACTTCCACTTGCGAATTTCTGGGAGTTAAAAATAAAACTGCATCAAGACTCGGAACATCCACTCCTTCCGAAAGACAACGCACATTGCTTAGGATTCTACAAATATTTTCCTCAGTGTCGCTCTTTAACCAGTTGAGTTTTTCTTCTTTGATACTGGCATTCATTCCACCGTCCACATGTTCTACTTCACAACGAACCGGATTTGGCTCTGTATCCATTTCCTGATAAGCATCCACAACTTTTTGAAACATATCAGCCACCATCTTGGAGCTAATCTTATGCGTTTTACTTCCTTTGTTGTATTCGATGACCTGACAGAAAGCAACGGCTCGTTTCATCGGCTCTGTGTGATCCAATTTATTTTCCGCAGAGCCTTGTTTGGAAAGTGCTTTCCAACATCCTACAATTTTTCCCGCATCATCAATCTTGATTTCGTTGTCTTCTTGGGATAAAAGATTTTGCAATTTAGAACTGATATGTGCTTCATCGACTGCGAGCACAATGACTTTGTAATCTACAAGTAATCCGCGTTGCACTGATTCGGAAAATGTTAGAACGTGTAAATTCTTTCCATAGAGTTTTTCATCATCCATAGAACAAAGAGCGACATTGGAATTATCCGCACTTGCCTTTGCAACTTCCCCGTAAATGCGAGGAGTCGCTGTCATGTAGATTCTTTTTTTTCCTTTGATAAAAGAGTTGTTGTGAATTTTTACAAAGTTAGATTCATCTTCTTCGTCAAAGGTTGCGCCTGTCGTTCGATGTGCCTCATCACAGATGATTAAATCAAATTCAGGCAGATCGTAATTCTTTTGAGCTTTGGAAATAACGTCTATCGAATGATAGGTAGAAAAAATTACATTGAGATGATCTTTTTGTTTTTTCTCTTGGAATTCTTTTCCTAAACTTTTGGCATCGGTCGTAGAAGGATAGGCTAGTTCATGAGAGAATAATTCTATTTTGTCGCTGTCCTTGCTTCTTTTTTTTCCAATCTCCGAGTCAGAGCAAACAGCAAATGATTTCAAAGGAATCTCAGATTCTTGCGTCCATTCCGTCAAAGTCTGCGAAAGGAGTGCGAGACTTGGAACCAAGAAAAGAACTGTTTTTCCTTTTCCCACAATTTCTTCTGTGAGTTTCAAACTGGTAAAAGTTTTTCCCGTTCCACAAGCCATGATGAGTTTGCCTCTATCTTCTGTGGCTAATCCAGATTTGACTCGACTGATCGCAACGGTTTGGTGGTCTCGAAGTTTCTTTTTGGGTTTGAGAACTATCTTTTTATCGGAAACATATTTTTTCCATTGAATGACTGAATTTTCCAAATCCAGATAGGAAATTAAACTCACAGGTGGATTTTGACCATTCAGTGCCTGCTCTGCATTTTCCGACCAATGACTTGTAGTAGTGATTATGATTCTCTGCGAAAATTCTTTTTTCCCCGAAGCAGTAAAAAAACTATCAATGTCTGATTTTTGAATTCTATAATCGGGATCATAAAATTTACATTGGATGGCATAGAGTTCCCCTGTAAAAGTTTTCGCAACTAAATCAATTCCAGTATCTCTCTTCGGGAGATTGTATACTGCCGCATACTCCGCATAAAGCCAAACATCTGAAAATAGCTCTTTGTACTTCGGCTCGTTCAATAAATAGACTTGCACTAACTCTTCAAAATAAGTTCCCTTTTCTCTTTCCGAATGCGAGTGCGTTCTAAAACTATGGAGTAATACAGACAATTGATTGTTCATGTTTGGAATTGTATTATTTCATTCTACTTTTTGGCAAGGAAAAATAGAAACCTTTAGGATATATCCTATTTGAACTCTTTGATTACGTCTTTGGTTGTGAGTTTCATTTTTTATCCAGAAGATTAATCTTCCAACAATTCATTCTTTTTATTTTGACGTAATTGTTTTGCAGTACGTTTGGAAACTACCGGCTTACCGGTCTTTGCCTCAATTTCTTTGCGAGTATTGCCAGCAATTGTTCCGCCTTGTTTTGCGACTTTACGATTTTCTTTGAATGTCTTTGGCTTTTTTTCTTTAGAAATTTCTGTGGTCGTAGCTTCAGCTAACATATTTAACACCAACTCAAGGTTAGTCATGTTATCCCGCAGATTTTCTTTTTTTAGCCCTTTGTAATTTTTGTAGCCTTTGGTCGAAAAGCCACTCCAAGCTGACGTAATTTCATCGGTTAATATAGCGTAGCCTTTAGACTTATCTACTCCTCTTTTTTCCCATTCATCTGTAAGTTCTTTTCTTACTTCAATACTTTTAAGACGTTGGTTGATCCATTCTTTAGAATAACCTTTTCGTAAATAGGTTTCCATCAATCGGTCAATGCCAATTTCTGGATCTTCCATTTCATCAATTCTTTCTCTGCCTACCTGTGCCAGCCAGACTTTGAAAGGCTCTGCTTTTGGAGATGGTATAGACTGAATCAGTCGAAATAATTGCTCTGTATCCGCAACGTCTGTTTTATAAAACTTTCCATCCGAGGATTTCATTTTCAGTTGGTTACAGTTTGTAACCAACTCGCTGCCTTCCTTATTCAGTCTATGTTTTAATACTTTCCAATAATTATTAGGATTAGGGCTCCCTGTTAGAACCGCAATAATATCCACAATCGAAAAATACCATTTTTCTTTCTCTTCATTCCATACCGAGCGCACCTGTTTCTCTTCAAAAAATTGAATACTAGTTTCTTTTTTCATTCGTTACCTCCGAATAATCATACTTATCCCCAAAAACTTTTTTGAATTCTTTGATTACATCTTTATTACCCTCTTTTTGAACTGTTCGGGAATTCCGAACAACTGACCTTTCATCCAATTCCCCTTCTTCAAAAATATGTTTGAAGTGCTCACTAATGCTAGATTTCGATTTCTGAAAAAGTTCACAGAGTTGTGCTTGTGTAAGCCAAACGGTTTCATCTTGTAAACGGGTTTCTATTTTTGTTACACCATCAGGCGTTTGATAAATAAGTAGTTCGGATTGATTTTTCATATATTTATCCATAGAATTTTAAACTAAAATATAATTCAAGAATAATAGTAAACATTTAGTTACCACTTAGAAGCAACTTTTCGATTGGATACTTCTACTTTTTACAAAGAGGATATCTAGAACTAGACAAAAATCTTTTCTTTAAATCTGAACCCGTTCCAATCGATCCGATAAGAAGACTATAACTCTAATACAGTGCATAACGGGCATTAAACTCGGTTCAAATGCGGTCTGCCTCAGGACTTTAGATTGTATCGTAACCGAGTTTGAAGCCCCATAATCATTGTATAGAAGTAAACGTCTTCTTATTGGAAGGTAGAAGAAAGCATTGAATCCAACAATAAAAAAGGATTTGAATTCGAACAAAATCTTTAACCGCAGTCTCAAAAAAAAGCCAAAAAATCAAGCGATTTACCGATATTTAAAACAGCATGATGACCGATATACTACTTCAAAATAAATCCAGCATTAAAAGAACTCTAATTATTTCTTTCATAATTATAAATACACTTACAATCTTGTTTGCAGGGTTTACGATTTACCAGATGAACAGTATGCACGACAAAACAGTAAAAGCGGCTAATGAGCTTTTGCCCGCAGTAATAGAAATAAGTTTTTTAAATGGAAATATTTCTGATTACAGACTAAGAGAATTTTCTCATATTGCATCCAATTCAGATAAAGAAATGATTACAGAAGAAAACAATTTAGAAAAAATTAAAACTAAGATCGAAAAAAACTTCTCTGTCATTGATGAAATTATAAAAGATGAAGATTCTGTAAAGTTATACAAAGAATTTAAAAAACACTGGAAAGAATATGAGCAAGAAAATATTGCAGTCCTTGATCTCTCTAGAAAAAAACTTCAGAAAGAAGCAGAAGATCGAATTAAAAGAGCTTCCCTCTTAAAATTCGATCTGGCAAAGGATACTCTCAATAAGCTCAATGACCTGGCTAATAATGTCGCCAAAGAATCCAGCTCTTCTAGTAATATAGAATTTGCCTCTACTCTTTCTGTTATAACATTTGCGACTCTAATCATTACCGGTATCATTTTATTCTTAAGCTTTTCTACCATACGAAATATTGTAAATCCTCTTCATACAGCTATGGAAGTAGTATCTAAATTATCCCAGGGTGATTTTACAGTCGAGATAGATATTAACAAAAATGACGAGCTGGGAAAAATGCTTTTTAGTATTCACGATATGGTTGGACATTTAAGTAGCTCTATCATCCAGATTCGTAAGCTTTCCATAGAAATAGGAAAATCTTCTTCCGAGCTAGGAAGCGTATCGGCTAATCTAAATAATTCGTCACAGGATATGGCGTCTTCTTCGGAAGAATCCTCAGCGGCTATTGAGGAGTTAACCTCTTCTTTGGATAATGTCGCAAATAGCATTGGAATCCAAACACGGAACATGCAAGAGATTGATTCCAATATCAAATCCATGAATACTTCGATTCTTGAAATCAAGAATGCAGCAGACAGCCTCTCTAAAATTTCAAATGAATCTGCTAAGAGAGCAACAAGCGGAGAAGCTATCGCAAATGATACGATAGTCGCTATGGATAAGATAAAGGAAAGTTCTTCTAAGATCACAGAAATCATTAAACTCATTTCAGAAATTTCCTCCCAAACAAACTTACTCGCATTAAACGCAGCCATCGAAGCAGCAAGAGCAGGAGAAGCAGGGAAAGGCTTCGCGGTAGTAGCCGACAGCATTACAAAACTCGCTGATAGAACTGTATCCGGTGTTAAACAAATTCAAACACTAATCTACTCCACAGAAAAAGCAATTACAGATGGATATAACAAAGTGGGTGAAGTAGCCGGGATTCTAAAAGGAATTATTGCCAGTGTGAATAATATCAATAATTCGGTAAGTGGAGTAATCGTAGCAGTGAATAAACAAGTCGAGAATGCAAAGAAAATTGCGGCTAATGCTGAGAAGGTTACAAATCTTTCTAAAGAAATTGAAATCGCTTCGATCGAACAAAAAAATGGAATTGCAGAAATCAACCAGAGCATAATGAGCGTATCCTCAACTGCTCAAACAGTCTCTATGGAAGCATCTAACTTACGAGATCTATCCGATGCATTTACAAACAAGACAAACGCGTTAGAAAAGAGTGTAGACTTCTTTAAAGTCCACGGATAAAATCAGAAGCAATTTGCAAGAACTCTTTAGAGTGCGTATAATGAAGATAATGCCCAGCAGTCTGAATAGTTTCAATTTTAGAATTAGGAAAATATTTTTTTATTAAGTCTTTATCCTGTGGGATTATATATTCAGATTCACTTCCTAAAATAAAAAGAGTCTTCTTCGCAAAATTCATAGTATCCGTTAAATCCAATCGAAGTGCATCTCTTGCATTTTTTAGAGTCGCG
>JANYCR010000583.1 GCA_025360185.1 Leptospiraceae bacterium
TTCGTTGCTACTTGCTTTGATGATACGTTCGAGAAGTGCTTCTGGTTTTTGGGTTGGGTACATGGTATCTTCCAAAGCTTGCGAATTTACCGGTGCAATATCAGTCCAAATATTATCAATAACAACTCCTTTTCCTTCCCATAAATAATTTTTCATTCTTGGTTTTGCATTCTTATTTTCAGGGTAACGAATTCTTCCCTCAGATTCTAATTTTTTTAATCTTTCTTGTGAGTATGTTCCGATATTATCCCAAAAATATGGACCTCTTCCATCATCGTCATCTAGTGAAAATCTTTTTATATATTCATCTGAGTAACCTTGATATTGTGTCTTTAATTTAAATTCACCCTTAGTATATACGAGAATTATATCATCGACTGCTAACCACTTATTAGAGGCTGCTTTTCTTCCGCTCGAAATTCTTTTCCAAATTATGTTGCACATAAAATTATCATTACCAAATACATCGTCTGCAACCATTTTCACATAGTGGATCATTCTCCAATCTAGATGTATATAAATTACACTCTCTCTAGACATTAATCCTTCCATTATCTTAAAACGACTATGAAGCATTGATAAAAAAGAAGAAATTCCTTTTCCCCAAGTATCGCGGTAAGCGATTTCTTCAATGATGGATTGTTTCTTTTCGGCAGTCTCACCACCGATTTCTATATTAAAACCAAAGTCGGCACCGACGGCAAACGGCGGGTCGATGTAGATTAGCTTGAGTCCGCCTTCGTTTTCAATCTCTTCTCGAATCGGACCATTGGCAAGACTTGAGAGGATAAGTTTATTATCCCCCCAAATGAGTTTGTTTGTCCAACCTTTGAGTTGTCTGCCTCTAAAGTCTGTTTCAAACAGTGTAAGCGGTGCATCTTTTTCTTTTCGCGGCTCGTCTATATGCTCTATGCTATGAAACGGCAAAGCGATATTAGTCACTTCTTCTTTGCGTCCATTCCAAAAAAGGAAAACATCTTCCTCATCCGCAAATAGTTTGTAGATGTATTCCTTCGGTAATTTCTCACCTGACTTAATAAGTTCTATAATTTGTTCTTTGTCTTGTTCGTTCATATTTGTTTCTTACCTTTGCGAACCTTACGTGACCTTCGCGAACTTTGCGGTAAATGAAGAGTTAACCGCAAGGGACGCAAGGGTTTTCGCAAAGAGCGCTACGAATTTATTTTTTTATCCTTTGCGAACCTTGCGTAACCCTTGGCGGACTTTGCGGTAAATGAAGAGTTAACCGCAAGGGACGCAAGGGTTTTCGCAAAGAACGCTAGGGGGTTATAATCCATTTACGATTCTTTTTACTCCGTTTTTAAATAATACAGTGTTAAAGTTTATCAGTAAGCCTAATTTGCATTCGCTTAATTTTAAGTAAGTTAGTATCTGAGCCTTGTGTAAATTATTTAAGGCTTCTACAGATTTTATTTCGATAATAAGTTTATTCTCAACGATCAAATCAACTCTATAACCAACTTCTAATTTTACATCTTCATACATCAGTGGTAAGGATTTCTGTTTTTCTACTTTTAATTGCAGCTTGCTTAATTCATAAAATAAACATTCTTCATAAGCACTTTCAAGAAGTCCTGCACCTAAAGCTTTATGCACTTTAAGCCCAGCATCAAAAACAATTTTTGCTAATTCATTTTCTGTCATATTTGTTTCTTAACTTTGCGAACCTTGCGTAACCCTTGGCGAACTTTGCGGTAAATGAAGAGTTACCGCAAGGGACGCAAGGGTTTCGCTAAGAACGCTAAGGGGTTTTATAAATCGTCTTTAATTTTAAATAATTTTACGTGTTTGTTTTAGCCAGTGATTGCTTAGCTCATGGATTGGAAATAATAATTTGGCTCAAAACTCTTGTAGTGAAATCTTTGGGAAAGTTTTCCCGCTTTAAAGCTGCCTATTTTCATTATTATGACTTACCCAGTTTCCTGCAAATATAGTTTTCCATATTTGCACTTAATTAGTTTTCTGCAAATACAAATTTTTATATTTGCAGTTCCAGGCATTATTCAACTTTGAAAATCTGAAAAATATCTTGAAAGCTTTTCAAATCCTTACTTTTTTTATCCCACTCTTCCTGTTTAATATAAATAGGTGTATAAGTAAATTCTTTTTGAACAGAATTTATATCTTTGCACCAAGTCGCCAAACGTTTGATTTTGCGAATATCATCCAAGTCTTCACGACCTTTTGTTTCTATTACAAAAAATGTTGTCGGATTTGTTTTTACAAAAAAGTCAGGGTAGTATTCTCGGATGTTACCATCTTCGGCTTGGTATTCTATTTTAAAATTAACACCGCCTTCTCCCATTGTGTTCTTTGCATACGCTAAAACATCTGTGAAACGATTTTCCAATGCGGCGGCAAATTCTAATTCAAAATCGTTGTCCCCAATGATTTTATTAAAGACTGATTTTTTAGGAATTAAAAAAGCTTGCTTCTCTGCAATCTTTGGCTTTGTTAATTTGAGAGAAATGTAATTTTTGATTTCTACAGTTCCTTTATCGGTTACAGTCAAATCATCAATTGCTTTTTTGAAAGTAGTATATAGAATATGCTTTGGGTGTGCTTCTGAGAGATTACGCATAGTTTGCGCATCACTTAATTCCACTTCTTGCTTAAAGAGTTGATACTTCACAAAACTTTCTACTTTAGGGTATAACAAGTTGAAACCGCTAATCAAGCGACTGTCTTTCAAAATACTTGCCGTAAAAAAACCAATTACATTTCGATAATTGGGAACAGTATCTTGAAAAATTGTTTTATGGGAAAATTCACCTTCGATATTTTCAAAGACGATTTCTTTCAATTCATCGACTGTAAATTTCTTTAGTGTAACTTTCTCATTTTTAAATTTACCAACATCAATGAGTTCTAAGTTTTTGTATTCTCGATAAATACGCGGAGACATTTGTGGAATAGGAATATCTAAAGCATCCAAATCTTTATTCGTATTTTCTCTGTCTACTTCCACTATCACGGGCGACTTACTCTGACTACCCGGTCCCATTGAACTATATTGAAATTCTACTCCTTCTGTTTTTAATTCTTCTACAAATTCTAGAAAACGAGGAGTCCCAACGACTACTAATTTTTCCTGCACACTTAAAGAAAACATTTTTCGTAACCCACGCCCGATGGTTTGCTCTGGAAGAATTTTAGAATCTGCTCCATAAGGTCTTAATCCAACGATAGTGGTTACATTTCGGACATCCCAACCTTCTCGAAGCATTAATACAGACACGACAGCTTTATAAGGAGAAATATCTTTATCAATTTCATCTGCGGCTTTACGAAGTTTTTCTAACTCATCTTTGTCTTTTTTACTCGAAGCGGATTCTTTTATTTCACCTGAATTATTCGTATGAATCACAAGAACAGAATCTTTCATTAAAGGATAATTGCTTTCCAAAAAATCTGCCGCTTCATCTGCTTCTTTTGTGCTCATAGTCATGATGAATAGAATCGGTGTTTTATGATTTTTAAAAGCATTAAATTGCTCTTCCCATTCTAAATACCCAAGATGAATATAATCCCGATAACGCTCAATAAAATCATTCGAATCCTTTTCTTGGATTTTTTGCCTAGATGCTTCATCCGGTAACACGGGAGATTTGACTACGTTTTGTTTAATTGCTTCCACAAGCGGATAATCACAAATAGTCTGAACAAATATAGCACCGTTATTATGTTTGGGTGTAGCAGAATAATCGGATTGTAAACTAATTCCTTTCCCATTTTTTAATTTAAGTTTATTGCTAATGTCTTCGATGCTTTGAAACCAAGCAAGAGAACTGTCGTGAATATGATGGGCTTCATCGTTTAACACAACTAAATCTTTTATTTTATCACTTCGTAATACTTTTCCTAAATCTAAACCTCTCGAAGTATCCGCATCCGGTTTAGGTTTTACTCCTAGAAAAGTAGTTTCAAAAGAATCTTCCTTATCTTCATTTAGAAATACCCGATGAATATTGGTCAGAAAAATATTACCTAATTCTGTAATGGATTTTAAATCATCTTGGATATGCAAACTAAGTTGAAAATCATTTTTCCAATCTTTATCATCGAAGCCATTTTCAGGAATAAATGGTTCAGCAAAAAACATTTTCAACCCATCAAAATCCTTACGTAAGCGGTTAAGAACGATAATGTTCGGAGCAATGACTAGAAAGTTTTTAGACAAACTACTATCAGCTTCATACAATTTGTGAAAATACGACCAAACGAGTGTTAGCCCCATTACTTTAGTTTTGCCCGCACCAGTTGCCATTTTCACAACATACCTTGTCCAAGTTTCATCAAACATGCCCGCACTTACGCGACTTGAAGAATCAAATCGTATTAATTCGTATTTGTCTTTTGCTTTTGCAATTTCGTAAAGATATATAATGGATTCAATGGCTTCTCGTTGCGAAAAGAAAAAACTAAATTTGTCATTAGCCACAATATGCTCTTGGGTAAACCAAAAATTAAGTAACGACTTAGACGTATTTGACGCACCTTCATATCCATCTTCTCGCCACTTAGCAACTGCAAGCCTGATTTTATAAACCAACGGTGACAATAGCTTTTCGTAAGCATTTTGAGATGCGTTAAATTGTGCTCGGCTCGGTGCCCATCTTTCACTGGGCAATAGTATTTTAAATGGATCGGATAATTTCATGATTGATAACTCTTAACTTGGGTTGGTTCACGGTATAACTTTGTTATGATTAAGGACGATTAAACTTTGTCATTAAAAAAACCTTTACGGAATATCACCGCCCTGCAATTGTCTAACCATTCCTTTCACTATTACAGGAACAATGATTTTATGAAATGGCAGGACAGGTATAAAATACAATCTTCCCATCCAATTGTTAAATTTTACAAGAGTTGATACTGTCAGCGTGTTTTTTTGTTTGTCTAGAAACAAAGAGACACGAAAATCTAAGTGTTTGTCATTTTCCCCAAAAATAACTTCATTCTGATTCTTATCGAAGATTTTGAATAGGGCAAGTCGTTCCCCTATCTCGAATTTAAAGTTTGCGATTAGTCTTTGTTTGTCGCTCTTATTACTTCCTGTTTTCAAACCAAATATTCCAACTACTTTGTTGCGTAATTGAAGTAATGCGCTAACCCACTCCGGACTTGCTAGGAAAAAAGATTTGCCTACCTGGTCAATGGTCAGTGATTTAGTGTTAATATCCACAGAGTAGCTGTCCATATAATCGAATGGAATATTTTTTAACAGGGAAGTCTCTGGTAGGCTGATGTTTGTAATTTTCATATCTAAGTTAAAACCTCTATATAATGACGATTATTTACAAATCTTTTTTCGCAAAAAAACGATAGCCGAGATAAAAAGGAATTCCAGTCCAAACCGTAAGTAAACTTAAGCAGAGTAAAATTCCATTTGTATTACCGAGATACTTTTGAAAGAAAGCAGAGGTAAATCCAAGTAAGACCGCATTGTCCATCTGCAAAATAGTGATTATCCGCACAAGGTCAAGCGGGTTGAGACAAGTTAGAATTAGAATTGGAAGTTCCAAAGGATACTCACCAAAGTTCACGCTAATTCCAAGCATCAGAAGATCATAAAGTAAATACAAATAAAACCAGAGCGCAAGTGAAACAGAAAGCACAGCTTCGCGCTTTAGAAATAGAACAGCTATGAGTAGCGACATAGAAAGAAAAATCAAATTCAACATCGCCCCGTAAACTAAAAGTTGAATAGATAAAAATAGCAATTTGGAATCCGGGTTAGTGAATAGTAATACAGGAATTCCAACACCGAGCAGATAACCAAGATTTAACACAAGAGAAAGTCCGAGCCACTTTCCAGTATAATAATGAAAGCGCGAAATGGGACGCGTAAAAATCACCTCCATAAAAGAAAGAGAATCTAAAAAATTCATACTTCCAAATAACAAAGCAAAGAGTGGAACTAAAAGTAAAATTACACTTAAAAGACTTGCGATGATTTTAGCACTTTCATTTCCACCGAAATAAATTAGCAAGCTAGAAAGTAAGAAGAAAGAAATAGCGTAGGCAAATATCCATTTGTTTCGAATATTTTCCTTGAATTCAAACTTGGCAACTTGGAAGAGATTACGCATGTTTGCCTTCTTTCATCCAGTAAGAGCGCAGGGCTGCTTCCATATTAGAAGTCTGGCTTTTTGCCAGGATTTCACTTGGAGTTTCGTGTAAGATTAATTTGCCTTCTACCATCACGATGACTCTATCTGCAATTTCGTCCACTTCTGACATGATATGAGAAGTAAAGAGTATGGAGCTACCTCCTATTTTGCGCTCTTTGATAAGATTCTTCAAATAAAAAGAAATATGCGGATCAAGACTGGCTGTGGGTTCATCTATAATATAGAATTTCTTTTCTGCGCCGAAGCATTGCAGGATATTTACCTTTTGCTTCATTCCGCCGGAAAGTTCTCCGAAGTATTTATTTTCAAACTTATTAATCTCTAATTCCAAAAATAATTTTTCTTTAAAAATCGGATTTTTCTTTTCGAGAGTTTCTAGGATTTCTAAAATTTCTTTTACTTTTAGATTTTGGGGAAATAATGGAACTTGCGGCATATAACCAATTTCGTAAAGTTCAGCTTGCTTTAAGTATTCAAATCCTGCGAGTAAAAGCTTTGATTCTTTACTTGGGAATGTAAGTCCCAAAATGCATTTTAATAAAGTAGTTTTACCAGAACCGTTGGGACCGACGAGTGCTGTAATTAATCCTTCTTGAATATCTAAATTCAAATTGCGAATAACAGTATTTTTCTTAAATGTCTTGGAAAGATTTTGTATAGAAATCATAGCGCAAACTTCTTCATCTGGGGATACTTGTCTTTAAGCTCTACTGGAGTCATTACTGGAAATGCTCTTTCTGCAATTTCTAAAAATTCAATTACAGGAGATTGAAATAATACCATAAGAAATGGATATATGTTAACCCAATAACTAAAAAATCTTACAGGCAAATAAGGTTTATCCCCATTCCCATCTCGGTCTAAATCAAATCCTTTATAGGCATCCCAAAAATTCTTTTCGTAAGTATTCAAATTCTCTCTTGTATTTGTAGAGAGATCAAATACATTTCCTATAAAATTATTTCCGGTAACTTTATTGAATTCGCAATTCCCCATCATATTAAACGCCCAACCATTTTGAAGAAATTGATTGGAGATAAATTTATTTCGAGTAGCATTATCCGCTGTTATACCAATTGTATTTTCCCGAAAGACATTATTTACAAACTCACTATCTGTAATATCTTTGAGTAAAATTCCGTAAGAATTTGCATCTTTACTTTTTTCAAAGAAATTTTCTTTCACTTCGATATTCTTAGAATACATAATTGCTACACCGGTAGAATTGTATACAAAGTGGTTTCGATAAAACTTATTTCCACTCGAGAACATAAAATGAAGTCCATACCGAATACTTTCAGAACTATAATTATCTTCTATCACTAAATCACTCGAAAATTCCAGATAAATCCCGTCTCTATGTTTGCTAGTTTTATTTTTCAAAACATTGATATGATTGCAAGACCAGAGATGAATCCCATTTCCACCAGATACTTCGTTAACCGCGTTACCAACTGAAGTATTACTTTCTAAATTACAATGCTCTACTTTTGCAAGGTAGATTCCGTAAGCGTTATTTTCTAAAGTGTTATTTTTGAAATTACAATCTTTTACATTTTCCGCATGAATACCGGCAAATTCGTGTATATCGCTTATTCCGCCATTACTAATTATAAATCCTTCGATTTTTACTCCATCAGAAAAAATATCTATAACATGGTCTTTGCTTTCTCCGTCCAATGTAGGATTTTCAATTCCTTTTAGTGTAATTGGTTTTTTGATAAGAAGAGGACTTTCTTTGTAAATTCCCTTACTCACTTCTATTGTATCATGCGCGTTAGCCGCAGTTAGTGCAGATTGGATTGTTTTATAATTACAAGTTTCGCAGACGGTGAGAGTATTGGCGTTAAGGTTGATTGAGAAAACGAAAGTTAGGATTAGAGTTATTGCGAATTTAAAATAATTGTCATGGTAGCGCAAGCGAGGCACTAGAATCCATGGCTTTATAGAATAAGGTCGCCCTTCGAGAGCCTCAGGGTGACAATTAATAGCTTTATTATTAATATTCCTAATTTCACATTCGTCATTCCTCATTCTTATTTTCCCTTTCCCGCTAATTCCTTTTCCCAATTTGATTTTACATATTCCATTACTTCTTCCTGTGTCATGAGAATCCCACCGTATAACACACGATTATCCTCTGCTTCTTTTTGGGTTTTATAGGAAGAGAGATTTGCTTCCATTGGCGAAGGAAGATTATCCGCTTTTAAAAATTTAGCATTTTGAATTTCGATCCATTCTTTTGGGCTCTGGTAATTTTTGACCCAAACTTTTTCTACTTTTTCTGAGTTATGATTCCAAAAAGAAAACATGCATTCGATTGAATCAAAATGAATTCGCCTTCCTTTCTTGGTTAGAATCTGGGAGTGATAATTTTGATTTACCACTCCCATTTTACAAAACTCACATTTGTGTTCTCCGGCGATAATTTCTTCTGGGAGTTTATTTCCACAGCTTATGAGAAAGAAGAAAAGAAAAACGCAGAATAGTTTTAAGGAAGATAGACCTCTCACGATAAAGCTATTCGAGGTGACAGGAGTAAGAGTAATCTCCTTAATTTGACACTCATTCAACAACTCCAATCTTCTTTTCATATCATTACCCAAGATTTTTTTTAATTTCGCTAATGCAGTCTTTACAGCTCTCTGCACAATTCATACATACTTTATGCTTTGGATGTTTGCGGCATTCGTCTTCACATTTTTTACAAACGTCCAGACAGAGTGTTGCATGTTTCTTAGTAAACTCGGAATTGCTGGTTGCTAATTTCACAAGAGTCTCGCACATTGCGAGCATATCTCGAACAGTCTTAGAGCAAGGTCCCATCGTCTTATCACCACCAGCCATCATATCTACACAGTGGCTAATACAGAGTTCCCCCTTCTTGATACAATCACTTGCACTGTCAATGAGTGCTCCGTATTTGCCGCCAGTCTTTGTTGTTTCTGTCTGCTTAGTATCTTGTGCTAATAAATTTGCTGAATACAAAATCGGTGCTACGACTGCTGCTGTTTGGATAAATTTCTTTCTGTTCATATTAAACTCCTTTGGTTTCTAAATAGACTTTTCTCTCTGCCCAAATTATGTAAACCAAGATAGCAACTGCTACAAATAGAATTATTGCACCCGCACTCGGTAAACTGCACGCGTTGATATTGAGCATCTGCGTGCAACCAAGCAGGGGTGGTTGATAAGACATTCCGGGAACAATGATCGCTGCTTCTGGATTTAATTCATGTCCGTAATTGTATTCCCATCTCCAGAAATCGGAAAGACCCGCAAACGCAACTAAAAGCAAATTTACAATTCCAAGTCCAATCATATAGAGTCGCGGCAGAATAAAAGTAACCACTGCTCCAATAATCATATAAAGCAAAACATAAGGCATGAATAAAAGCTCAGGAATTGAACTAGAAACAATTTCTTTCATACCAACATAGTGATTTAGTAGATTGATGTTTTGTAAATCATACTGAGT
>JANYCR010000606.1 GCA_025360185.1 Leptospiraceae bacterium
AAGTCCCAGGCATAATCGAACCACCGTAAACAAAAAGAGAAGGAATATCAAGCCTAGCAAGCGCCATAAGACAACCGGGCATATTTTTATCACAACCACCGATTGCCACAACTCCATCAAAACGCATTGCGTTAGTTACTACTTCAATTGAGTCAGCGATTACTTCCCGAGATGGTAATGAATAATGCATTCCTTCATGTCCCATAGAAATTCCATCCGAAACTGTAATCGTATTAAAGATTTGTGGCATTCCACCTGCACGGCGAATTCCTTCTTTGACTTTTTCGGCGAGTTTGTTGATATGCGAATTACAAGGTGTAATCTCTGACCAAGTGGATGCGACACCAATCATTGGTTTTTGAAAGTCTTCGTCGATAAATCCCACTGCACGGAGCATAGCACGGTTAGGCGCTCTCATGTCTCCACTTGTTGTCATGCTACTTCTGCGTTTTAAATTTTCTGCCATTGTTTTTCCTCTAGGTATTGATTACTTTAATTTATTTTTGAAATAATTTCTGATACTTTTAGGTATTCTATTTTCCCATTCTTCTTTTTTTATATGAAAGCCATGCCATTGTCTTTGAGGATTATCGCCTTCATAATAAAATTCGATAAAGGTTTTATGCCTGTCATCGAAATTATATAATTGTTTTGCACTTTTATTGAAATCTGGAATAGCATTATCGAGGAAGTTTTGAGCGTCTATAAAACTACACAGCAATGGTGATTCACCTTTCCAATGACCAGCACCATTTTCACCATGTTTAGCGGATAAATTAAATTTTCGCTTAGGGATATTTGCAATTATCCATTCAATTAAACTTTTTATTTCTCCGCACGAATTAATTTGAATTTTTTCAAATTCGAAATTCGAACGCACATTCAAAATTGTTTTAGTTTCTTCTTTTTCATATAAAGAAATCAAACTTAGTTTTGGGTGAGGCGTTATGGAAGAAATAGCAATGTTTTTTAGAGGTGTTAGGAATGTATTTTCTTGTGCAAAATTGACGTCAAAAAAAAAGCTGTGAGTATTTTTTACAATTGCATCATCCAAAATTAAAGATAATAAATTTCCATTTGATTGAATAAAATTGGTATCTAAATCAGTACAATTTTTATTAAAATCATCAACTTGGGATTGATTATAAAAAACAGTTGCTTTGTGTAAATATGCAAACTGGACAAGTTGATAAATTTGCTTGAGATATGTGCTAGGATTGCTTACATAATGTTCCCAGTTTAGATCCAAGTAAAAATGTAAATCTTCGTACATTAGAAACCCATTAAATACTTTCTATCTATTGTAAACTGATCAAAAAAACCTTCTGGTGTATAGCGAACTTTGCCATTATCTTCAATATTAATTTTAGTTGCAATACTGCAATGCTCGATTTCATTTCTATCAAAATGATAAATAGAAACATTATTTTTGGAAATTCCTTTCTGGACTTCTTCGAATTTTTTACATTGTACTAAAATTCCATTTATAATATGATCGCTGTGCGTTTCTATTACGATTTGAATTCCAGCCTGTGCGGCTAAGCAAATTAATTCCACTAATTTAGCCTGTCCATTGGGATGCAAATGTGCTTCTGGATTTTCGATCAAAAGGAGTGCATCTGGTTGGGAAGATAGAATGGCGACAATTATGGGCATAACATATGTTATACCGAAACCAACATTGCTTGCCCGAAATGGATTAGTCTTTCCTTCTCTAGATTCTGTATTAAATTGATATTTTAATTCGTAACCTAAATTACCTACATCTTGAACCACAATATTAACGCCTTCGCTAATTTCTCTTTCCCAAGCTGTGGTTTGGCTGAATAAATCATTGGATTTTGAATTTTTATTACAAAGATTTTCCATTACATCTTTATTTTTATTTCGATCCAGAAAATGTACAAAATATTCTGCCTGTCCTTCTAGAACAGAAATCTGATTATGAATATCAACAACTACATCATCTTTTTTGTACGAAACTTGAGGACCAAGTCTAGCTGCACTAATAAACTGACAGTATTTATTGAATATATTTTCTTTTTCTAATATTTCTTTTTGAGAAATATGAATAGTATCTAAAGATTTATATATAAGAGTCTTTTCTGAGTCCGAGTCCTTATTTTCAAATGAATACAATAGGTTATGATTATCTGTCAAAATTTCAAAACTTATCTTATTATCTTTACTAAATTGGTATAATGCATCTTTTGCTGTACCGACTGTTACTGGGTTAGATTTCAAATCTAGGTATTCGAAATTTGAATTTTTTAAATAAGATTCCCTTAGGAGTAAGAGCACATGAATCGCCGATGATTTTCCTACTCCATTTGAACCACATAGTACCGTTAAATTAGAATACTCTAAAAGAGTATCTTTATGAGTTTTAAAATTTTTTATTCGTAATTTCTTTATCATTGTTTGAACTTATTTAGCAATTTATCAAATTCAGTATGACGGCTTTTGACATTTTCTTTTGCCGCCGTTCCAGTTGTTATAGCTCCCCAAAACTTCTCTTTATTTTGGAGCTTCGTAAAATCATCAATAAATTTCTTCTTATTAGCAATTAATTTCTGTTTCTGATCATTTGAGAGTTTTGCAAAATAAACACTTATTATTTCAAACAAAGCTTTATTAATCGGCTTTCGTTTGTCTTCCAATGCTTTTCGTTTTCTAAATGCATCTTTATTAAAGACTGTAAATGCTAATTCCATACTATCCAGAAATGCTTTCGCTATTTTATTTTGTTCTATCTTATTGTTAGGAATTGCTTTTGTACCTAATGTCATGAATGAATCCATATCAGGCTCATACATATTATAATCCAGAAGATAGAAAGTAGTAAATCTTGTTGCAAAATCTAAATCTTCTTGTCTCTTTGAAGGAACAGATCCGTCCGTTGCTTTTAGAAACATTTGTCCTTCCTTGGTGTTTTCAGAAACGAGTGACTCTATAAAATCCATTGGATAACCCTGAAATAACGCAGTTCTAATTTCTTGTGGCTTTAGTTCAATTCCACCTTGGTTAATTCTACTAAAAATATTATATTTTACTTGTTCGGGTGTACCTTTGCCAATCAAGTTGATCGTTACTTGATTGGTTTGTATCCTTCTTTGCACATCTTTGGGTAGTTCATTCCATGACTTGCCATTATACTCATTTCTAAATTCTAAATCCTGTAATTTAAAAGACTGTTTATTTCCACTTACCGTTTTATCTTTCTTTTTATCGCCGAGTATAAAATGTTCTAATGCGCTTATTCTCTGTAACCCGTCTATTACACGCCATTTCTTATCATCTCCTTCATCAAAATAAAATAATGGTATTGGTAGATTAAGCATTAACGATTCTATAAAACGACTTTTCTTTTTTAAATCCCAAAGATTCGGCAATCTCTGAAATTTAGGGACTAAAATTTCATTGTAATCTAGCATTTCAACTAGCTGTCCAATCGTTCTTGGAATAATGTTGATATTAATATCATTCGGATCAAAAGGTATTTCGATTTTGATATTTTCATTACCTTCTTCTTTCTCGATAGGTTCTTCTTCATTATTAGTTGCTTTCGTCATGTTTTTTCTGATAGTAATTTCCTAAAAAGAGGCTTTAAATACATTTTCCATTTAATAATATCCTTGAAAACTCTTAAATTAGTAAGAATCAATTTATTTTTCAGTGGAATTACAAGATTATGCGCTCGATGTCCCAACAGGCAAAATTACAGAGGCTAAAGAGAAGTAGCCTTATTTTTCAGAAGTATAAAATAAACTATAGGTTACTGATAAGTAATCTTTGATTTGAGAAAAAAGAATTTTTGCTGATTGAAGTATAGCTTCTGCTTCTTCCAAACTTACTTCTTTCATATCTAAATAATCAGATTCCTGCCTGAGTTCAAAAGCTGAATGTAAAAACTTAGATGCATCTTTTGAAAATTTTCCAGTCTTAACAAATTCTTTATCGAAATGGGAGATAACGCCTGTATGCTTCGATATGGAAATCCCTGTAATATTAATTAAAGCAAGTATTCCATAAAACATGGAATAGTAAGAACGATTTATTGAAGAACGAAAGCTTTTATTTTCGAAGAGTAGCTCTGCATCATGTAAAGATTCTTCTGCTTCTCTCAATCTAAAGAGAATGAATTTTTTCTTTTCGTCTAAATTCAAAGAGCAATTCCAGTATTAAGAACGTTTTGAATAAAAAAACTATGTTTCATTTGCGGATTCGAAAATGTCTTTTCAGGAATATAAGCCCCAACAATTAGCATATCATTTTCAAATCCTATTTCCCAAACTAGTTCACTTATTTTTTTTTTATCTGAATCGTCTTTATAAACAATCATTAGGTCATAGTCTGAATCAGGTCGAGCTGTTCCTGTTACTCTCGAACCATATAACCATAATTTTGAGTCGGGAAAGGATTTCTTTATTTTATCAGATAGAAACTTTATCGTTTGCTCTTCTTTCTCATTCATAGGTTTCATTTTATTCATTGGTATTTCCATTTCAACCTCTTTTTCTTCGCTCCATGCTCTAACACTTCCTTCTTTTCCATTGCACAATTTTCTTGGTATTAAAATACTAGAACAATGAAAATCTTTTTGTTTCTAATCTTACTTTCGCTGAGTTGCAAATCAGTAGAAGATTCTAAACCAATTGAAAATCTAGAAGACAAAGCTCTTATTAAAAAATGGATTGTGACTCCCGAAAGTGGACTTAATCTTCGTGATACACCTTCTCGCAAAGGAAAATCCATTCGACTTCTACCACGCAGAACAATGGTTATCCACAAACAAACATTAAATTCTCAGTGGACAAACAAAATTACCTTCTTCATGTCCCGCCAGGAAAGATTACAGAGGTTAGATAGAAGTAGTTACAATTGGCTTATGTTGAGTATCCGCTTATTTTTTATGTTTAAAATTTATATAGTACCCTGAATTTTTCTGAAATCAACGGCAAACTTTTTGCCTTCTTTAATAATTTCTTCGATAGTCATGTCTTCAAAAAGATTTTGTCTCCATTTCGTATAATCAAATCTTTCACGATTTATAATGGAAATAAATTTTTCTGCTTCAATAATATCCATATATTTGAATAAGATATTAAATCCAATGGACTTAATTTCGGCATCGGTTCTCATTCATTTTCTCCTATTTTAATAATAAAATCAACCGGATTTAAAATTGAAATCTCAAGGATTTCTGGTTGCTTCCTTATGATTCCATTATCTGTTGTGATAAAGTAATCTGCTTTCGTTTCAATTGCACATGCTAGGTGAATAGAATCTTTTTTTCCTAATCCTAATAAATGAAACTTATTAGCCAGCTTTTCGGTTTCACTAGTTCCAACAAAGTAAATTTTAGAATATCTCTCAAAATTGTAAATTTCATTTTTCTTCTGTCCGTCTATATTTTGTTCATTTTCATAATCAAGAATAAACGACCAAACTAGCTCAATCAGACCATTTTTTATTTTTTCTTGAATCACAAGTTTTGCTTCACTTTCAATTCTAATTTTAAATTGACTCTGATCATCATAGGGTCTATTAAAGCAACAGTTATCTAAATAAATACGCATTATCCCTTCCTTCTCCTCCTAAACCTCGGCTCTATGTATTGGACGAGCGACTTACTAGCGATTACCCCGCGCTCGATAAAGTATTTGATTTTGCCGAGAGTGAGGACTCTTCGAAAGTAGATTGCGTTCTTAGACCAAACTTCTTCGTCATCGAGACAGCCTTTTTCGTGGTTGTGGAGAGATTGAAATAATTCGATTTTTTTTGTGAATCCGAAACTCTTTTTATTCAGGCTAATTTTAACACCGAATAAATGTCCGTATTTTTCAAAGTCAGATTGCTTTTCTCCTTCGATGTGAATGGAAAATATATGTGCGCTCTTTGCCTCTGGTGGTTTGATCTCAGAAAGGTTGAAATGCATTCTAAGAGTCTGTGAATTACTTAGCTCTAAAAAATTTATCTTCTCAGGGAGTAATGTCGCTTTGCCGTAACGTTGCTTTTTTGCGAGAGTCGAGTAGTGGGTCATCGTTGTAAATTTTTCTAGCTCGTATTTGTAATAGTCTTCCGTATAACGTAGCTTTGAGCGCTTGGAAATATTGATTAAAAATCTTTCTATATCCGCCCAGAGTTCTTTTCCTATCGCATACGCGGCAAATACCGCAACTACTGACTCTACCGAAAATAAATCGTCCGGTTTGTATTTGTAAAATATTCCCGCAATTACAGAGCCCAGTAGAACACCAAAGAATTTTTGAAACTTGAGTTGGATTTTTGCATAGGCGGAGACATGATTGGACTGAACATCTTTTACGTATTCTTCGAACGGGTAAAAGCTAACATGCTCGGACGTTATGCGCCTGCTATACGGATAAAGCACAATATGCGCTTCAATCGAATCGTATTCTCGCAGTTTATCAATCTCATAAATACTCACGTCATACAAGTTTGCATGACGGGAGCTTTTTTCTAAATGAATGATATTTTCAGGAAATTCTGGGATCATTAGACGGTTGCTTTTAGAATTTGCATGAGACGATTTGCCCCTGTATTATCAGGCTCAAGCTCTAAGACTAATTTTGTCAGTTCAATCGATGCAGCATTTTTTCCCATCAAGCGATTTACATCTGCGAGGTTTAGTAGGTTCAGTGTATGTTTAGGGTTAATTTCCTTTAGCTTCTCGCCGGCTTCCGTTGCCATATTATAATGACCCAATTTTTTTTCTGCCATGGATAGGTAATACCAGAATTCCTCGTAAGTCGGATCATCTTTGAGGTATTTGCGGATTACCTCTACTGAAGAAATATAATCTCTTGCCTTAAAGGAAAGGAGACCATAGAGCTTATTGATCTTGGGATTATTTTGATTAGCCTCTGATCGGTTGTAGGTAATCTGGAGTAGCTGTCTGACTACTTCTTCCTTGTTATCGCGTAGTAATTTCTTACATTCACTGTATACACTGTCTAAATCATCATGGTCAATGTCTTTCGGTAGAATAATTCCTGGCTCATCTTGCGGGCTTGCATAGTGAACTGGAATTTCTTTATACCCGATTCGCAAAATAGAAAAGTCATCTATGAATTCACCCGAGCGCTGCACTCCGTGATAAATTTCTTCTATATCAGCCCTTCCAGCAACTACATGCTTTAGAAATAAAGTATCATCCTCGTTAATCGTTCGCACTGGTTCTTCCGGCGTTAAATCAATATCATCCCTTCCGTCTGACGCAAGTATGATTACATCTCCCGGCTCTAGTTCAAATTTAAAAACTTGAAAAGGAATTTCGGAATCAAATCCTAGTTTACAAAGATTCAAATTGTTCTCGATAAATTCCGCCCGTCCATTTCTATACAGAACGGCATACGGGTGTTCTGCGTTAAAGTAATATACATCTCCGGTCTCATCATTGATAAGCATTACCGTGCAAGATATTACCATGGAGCCGTTGAAGGTTTTGAAGATGCGATGAATCTCGTAGTATACGTCCGTTAGCCACATTTCGGGCGGCTTGTCGACTACCCAGTCTTTTGCTGCCGAGCGTGACATAATGGAGTTCATTGCCACACCCATCACGATAGATCCGCCCGCGCCCTGCATAGATTTTCCCATCGCATCTGCATTCATCGCCATTGTATAACGGGTGAATTTTAATTTGTTGCCAAATCGTAAGTTACCCGTGACACATATATCGCCGCCTATGTCTACAGATTTACCCTTGAATTCGAAATGTTTTTTCTGTTTAATTAAAAACTCTGTCTTTGTAAATTCAGACTTATTCGCATTCATGAAAAGTGGCTTGGTGAGAAGAGAAGTTAAAAAATAATCTCCATCCTGTTGCACTTTCAACTTTTGCACTTCGTCCATTTTTTCTTGGACTTCTTTTGTTCGCTCGTTTACTTTATCCTCTAGATTATCTGCATAGTGTTGTAACTCAAAACGCGCATATTTAATTGAAATCACCATCGAGTTAAATGAGTCTGAAAGAAAACCAATTTCATCATTTACCTTAATAGGAACTTCTACTTCTAAATCTCCATGGTTTACTTTTTCCAGCGCATGAACTAAATCCCAGAGAGGTGTGATTAAACTTCCTCGAAAGAATAACGGGTATATGCCGATGACAATGCAGACAACGATAATCAAAATAAATTGTTGGTTAGAAGAAGTAGTATGCATGTACTGTCTATAGCCTAAGTAAGAGTAGCCGACTTCACTGACTACTTGCGTATACACTTCGTAATGCGTGTATGCAACGTAATGTTTTTGGTTTCCATATTCATCTAAACTTCTTCGAAAATGCCTTGTATTTGCAGGCTGAAAGAATCGAAAATATTTATTAATCTCGCGACGCAGGTTTGCAGAGTCAATTGCTCTTCCATTCCACTGGCAACTGGAAAAATTTTTTTCTATAGCGATTCTAAAATTTTTAAGACTACTAGAACTTAGATATTTTGTAATAGCAGGACAGAAATTTTTTGAATCCAATTGGCTAATTTTATTAGAATGAATAAAACTAAATTTGTGAAGTCCATCTAGAAATGGGAAAATAGTTTCCTTTAAGTCTGTATCGCTCACATCTTTATTGGTTACTAAGTATTCGCCGATACTATTTTTAAAGCCTTCGAAATAAGGATGAGTATTAAACAAATACTCATTTAATGCAGAACGGAAATTAGATTCCGGCAAATTCTTAATATCCTCATAGATGACAGTATTTCGAAAATCTACTTCTACGAGCGGCAAATCGAGTGAAGTCGAACTAGGATAGTCTTTTTTTTGAATTTCTAATTCATCGAGTGAGAGTTGAATGAAATACTTTGTATCTTTTGATTTATCCCCGCCTTCTAGAATGCGAGACATGTTTTCTAATCGAAGGGTATCATAATCTACATCTTTGTCTTTCATGGAATAAAAACTAGAAGCTTGCAGGATAATTAAAAGGGTAACTAGTGTTAGCCCTACGATCTTTACCATGAAAGTTGTTCTATCCTTGGTAGAATTTACATATACAATTGAAATTATAAAAAACCCAATGACTAAGAATAGAGTTAGCGAAATTAAATAGGCAGATCTGTCCATCGCTCCGTCACGGCTCATGATATTTGTGATATTGGGAGTGAGCGCAGCGATAATCATTGCTAGTAGAATTTTCAAAAGAACCCAGCGCTCTTTTGTTTTAGTGATGTAAACCTTCCAAGCGCCTATAAGTAAAAAAGAAATAATAGAATAGATTGCAATTAAAGCTGCAAGCATTCGACTAATTGGCTCTGCATCGAAATCCCAGTAATGACCGGTAAAATGAAATTTTCTATCAGCATTCCAAGTACCCGCAATAAAAATAATATCAACAACGATTGCCACAGCCCACATCCCTTTTAGAACGCGAGCGGAAACTTTTGGATTTGTGTCTCTCGGGTATTTAAAAAAGAATTGTCCAAAATGTAAAAGTGCAGGTAAAATAAATCCACCTGTGAGCCAGCGGTGATAAGCAGCGATTGGATGATAACAAAAAGCCGCAGAGAAATATCCAGTGTTAAAAAAGGCGAGGAATAAAAAACCAATGCCGAGGTGAAATGTGCTGTCAGACTTATTCGGAAGAGTCAGAAAAAAATAGGCTAATGCAAACGTGAATATCGTTACAAGTAAAGTCCCGAACGAAAAAAAGTTAAAGAGTATGTATTTAGTATACGGTTCCAAGAACTCCATCAAATCCCCTCATGTATGTAGGCTAATGAATTTCCTATTGTGAAAACAATCTTTTTTTATATTTTCGTCATCGGAATTTTACACCTAACGTTGGGTCCACTGCCATGGGCTTAGAGCTTTGAATTTTGACAATAAGTTTGAAAGCCTTTTTCATTTAGCAACTAAAAAATAGTTGCAATTATTCTAATCAAGGTTATAGTGTCTATGTGAGTAAATTTGGTAAGTTACTACAAAGATTACAAAAGAAGCCTAAAGATTTTTCTTACGAAGAGTTGGTTAAATTACTGGGTGGTTTTGGTTATAGCGAATTAAAGATTGGAAAAACTTCTGGCTCAAGAGTAGCTTTTATGAATGAGAACACAAGACATATCATTCGCTTGCATAAACCTCATCCGCTGAAAATTTTAAAAGCTTATCAAATTGATTTAATATTAGAAGAACTTAAAAGCAAAGGATACCTATCATGAAAGACTATATGACTTATAAAGATTTTATTGGATCAGTGCATTATAATTCTGGGGATGAAGTATTCTATGGCAAGATAGAGGAAATTGATGATCTAGTTACCTTTGAAGGAAAATCTGTGAGCGAATTAAAAAAATCTTTTCAGGAAGGCGTTGATGATTATATTTTAATTTGCCAAAAAACCAAGAAGCCTATGCTTAAATCTTTCAAGGGAAGTTTTAATGTTAGAATCAATCCAGAACTTCACCGTAAAGCCTATCGACAATCTATCATGAAAGGCATGTCTTTGAATCAATTAGTCCAGACTGCGATTGAAAAAGAACTTGCAGAATTTCACAATGCAAAGGCTACAGCTTAGGCTTGAATGGAAATTGAAAAGATAATACTTGTTATCCGTGCAACCCGTTTGCAGGAAAGCGTGCAACGCTTTAGTTCAAAAGCGCAGGCAAAATTCTTTGTGCAGTCGAGAGGGCAGTCGTTTGATGACTATGAAGCAGAGGACTCTAATTACCAGTATGCGCGTGACCAAGTGGCACATGCAATTCCCTCTGATATAAAACTCCAAGTAATTGATAGAAGTTTTCTTCCTAATTTTGTTTTTGGTCCAAAAGATATTGTGATGACTCTCGGGCAAGACGGGCTTGTTGTCAATACTGCAAAATATTTAAACGGGCAGCCTATCATCGCAGTTAATCCAGACCCGGAAAGGTTCGATGGAATTTTACTTCCATTTCAAATTCCAACTCTTCCGCAAGCAGTAAATTCCTTATTAAAAGGAAGTCCTCGCATTCGAAATATTACAATGGGTAAAGTAGAATTAAACGACGGACAATCCCTATTTGCCTTCAATGATTTTTTTATTGGCGCAAAGTCGCATACTAGCGCTCGCTATACAATTAAATTCCAGGGTAGACAAGAACGGCATAGTTCAAGCGGTGTTGTAATTTCTACTCCAGCAGGTTCAACGGGTTGGCTTAGTTCTTTATTTAACATGGCAAAAGGAATCGCCGGGTTTCAAGGAGACAAATCAGAATTAGGCGGAATGCGACTCGACTGGGATGAAAGGAGGCTAATCTTTATTGTCCGCGAACCATTTCGCAGTAAATGGAGCAGTGCTGATTTGGTTGCTGGTGAAATTTCCGAGCAAAATAAAATTATCCTCGAAAGTCATATGCCCGAAGCAGGTGTGATTTTTTCTGATGGAATGGAATCTGACTTTTTAGAATTTAACTCTGGAACTACTGCAAGTATTGGTCTTGCAGAGAAGATGACGAGACTTGTTGTGGTTTAGGGAAAAGATTTATTGACGGTATTAAATCAGTTGAGTTAAATCTATATTTAACTCAACTTCTAGCGCTGTAATAAAACTAAGTTCTTCTTTATATCGCTTAAAAAAATCTAGTATCTCTTCCTTGGAATAGTTTGATACTAAATTCTTAATTCTATGAATATGCCTTGCCCGTTCTGTGTAGAGCCTATTGTCATTTAATCCTAAAAAGTCTATAAACTCTTTAGCTTCTATATCATTGAGATCTACTTCTTGATAAATTCCATTAGAATAAACAATGCGTTTTTTTAATTCGTCTTCCGATTGAAAAAATAGATTCTGAAAAAAAGAAGCGTTTGGATATTTTTCATCTTGCTTGTATAAGTTTGCTGCGCGAACTACAGCATAATAGTTATAATAATCATCTTGGTATTTTATTTTGGAGTTGAAATGTTCTACTTCAGGAGAATCTAAGGGCTTTAAGTACTTTTCAGTATAGGCACAAAAATTTTTCTGTTCTGAAATTAATTCATTTAGCAGCTTTTTATTATTAGCCGATCTATTTTCTTGGTAGGTCAAGTTTTGCGATAAAACATTAGATTTTGAATTTTTATTTAAAAATTTCATGCGGCATCGAAATTGTAATCGCTTCCTATACGATTCATTTCTGAAATTATTTTTTCTTTATCTTCTTTAGAAATTGCATGTCTTAGTTTTTTCTTTAACTCAACGTAATGCTCCCACATTGCAAGCCCCTCTTTTCCCATGAGATTCTTTAATTCGAAGTCATTAGTTAAAATATCATTTGGATCATCGCCTACTGGTGATTTGCCTTTTCTTGAAGTTACATGAGCATTTTCGTTCCATTCTAAAATAATTCTTTCATACGGCTCAAATTGAGCGGCTATAATCGGGTTATGCGTGCTAACAAACACTTGCGTATTGTTTTCGCCATTTTTATCTTTGATAATTTCTAAAAAAGTTTCCATCCAATCAAATAAGAAATCAGGATAGAGGCTATTTTCAGGCTCATCTAACAATAAAAATCCTCTTTTTACCTCACGGTTAAAATATAACGAATAGATATGCCCGATTCTAAAAATATAATTTCGTATTCCAGTACTTAGCGCATTATAGGGGATTGTTTTTTTTGTAGACTTATTAATGATGTATGCTTTCAGATTGTCTGTTAGCTGTACCGGATTACTCGCATTAGCTACATCAAATTCTAAACCTGCACGATTTAGAATTTTATTCCATATCTCAGAAAGTTTATCTAGTATCTTAGGATTTAATTTATCAAATTCTTCTTTGACAGCCCTTACAGTTTTATTTTGATTTTCTTCTCGACTTTCATATTCTCTAAAATCATTTTCTCTTTTTTTAATTAGATAAATTAAGAGTGTCCAGAATTCAGTGATTTTTTCATTTGAGATAATATGCGTTAAACGAAAATCTTTATTATAAGTCAGAGCATCATTCAGACTCGTCATGGGCACGTCTTGTATGCCTAAATAGCCGTTATGCGAACTTTCTGCGGGAGAAAAAATATTTAGATCAGAAGAGTTAGGATTGAATTGGAATTCATTGAATTTATTTTTCTCTTCTTGATTTAATAAGTATTTCGAGTATTTCTTAAGTTCAAGCTGACCATCTTTTTGATCAGCAAAAAGTTTTATATCCTCTAACCATTCCCTATTTTCCTTTTCAATATCTGAATGATAAATAAGAACTTCTTTAGAAATTGATGTGTTTAAGGCTATCGTATAAAAAAAACTATCCTGCATCTTTACTTTTACTAATAAAAAATGGTACGGTCTATAACTCCCAATGTTAAGGATTATTAAATTTAAGATTCTTAATATAGTCGACTTACCTGTTCCATTTCTACCAATGAAACAGATTTTATCTAATGGCTCTCCTGTATTTGGATTTGTAAAATCTAATTCGAGATCTTCAAATTGTTGAAACCCTTTTATATAGACTTTACAAATCTTCATTGGATAATCTTACTTAACCGCACCTTGAATACTATCAAAAATTCTATCTGACCAAGTGCCGCCTACTTTGACGTAAACCGCCGGCTCACCAATTGGGGCGGGAACTTTAAAACTGTGACCACCGATGATTACCTTTCCTGTGAAGGCGTGTTTCCATTTGCCTGCCGGAAAATACCCAGTAACCTCAGTATCACCCTTTGTGTATACGGGAATAACAAGTAAATCCTCTCCAACCATAAATTGATATTTCAAATTATAGGTATTTCGATCAGTTGGATAGTTGAGGTAAGGGTGACGAATGACTGGATAACCTTTTTCTTTTGCTTCGTTTACTAAGTGCGCAAAATAGTCCTTTAACGCATAATGAATTTTCCCGAATCGAGCAAATGCTTTTACACTGTTTATATCAGAATTATTTTCTGGATACAAAATGGGAGAACCGTCTTTTGTATTTTTCTTGTTATAGGTGCTTGAATAAACCTGGTTAAAACGCGCTGGAACATTTCCTTCGTGGGTGCGGTAAATCGGAGTAAACGCATTCATCTCACTCCAACGTCTATTTAATTCTTCTGTTCTATCGTAAGAAGGAAAATACCAAGGAGGATTTTTAAGACCAGTGTAGCCGCCTATATCACTGTGGTTAATAGCGATTCCACTGATACCGCCGGAATTTAACCCGACGATAGTAGAGGCTAATCCATCGTTAACCCCAAAAGTTACCATTTGATCGCCTAACCAAAATGCAGTTGAATAACGATTAGACCCTGTGTAACCTGCGCGTGTAAAGAAAACGACTTCGCCTTCTTTGCCAGCTTCCTGGATTGCTTCTCTATTAATTCTTGCCCAATCGACCGGATAGATATTGTGATAAATTTCCGCGGAAACTCCACTGTGAAGTTTCGCATCGAATGGAAGCCATTCACCAAAGTCAGCCATCCAACCAGAAAGACCTTGCTCGATCATATTTTTCTTGATAATTTCTTTTGTCCACTTAACCGCTTCTGGATTTGTTAAATCAATTAGGTAAGCAGGAAAACCAATGGATTCAATCATATAGTTTTCACCGGATTGATTTCTAACTAAGTAGCCTTTTGCTTTTGCTTCTTCGAGCATTGGGTTTGTAAATGAATCTGGAATTCGCTCAGGCTTACAGCCATTAAACGGAATGAATCTTATGTAGCCACAAGAGTTTGGTTCCTTAATTGGTTGCTTAGAACTTGTGGGTGCGTTAGTTTCTGCGAGGAAAGAATTGATATAACCTAAAACTTTTACACCATCACGATTCATTTCAGCCGTAAAATTTTTAAAATCTGGGTACGAAGGTTCTGGATTTCCATCTGAGTCTGTTAACTCGGAGGTTTCCTGTGCATACCATCTCCATTTTAACTGGTCACCAAATCCTGTTACTCGTCGTCCAACCCAATCCTGAATCCAGAGCGCAGTAACGGGATTACCCGCTTGCTTAGCTTCTTTTACAATTTTTTTTACTTTATCGGTTCCGCCTTGCAATCCAAGCCAGGTTCCATAAGCCCAATCTGGAAGTCCTTGGTATCTTCCAGTTTTTGCGGTATACATTTCAATTAGATCAAGAGGTTTATCGGAGACCCAAATCGTTCCTTTTAAATTATTGTCCCAGAATAAAACTTTTACGTATTCGTCTTGTTCGAAGTTAAATTTTGAGTATGCGCTATTTTCAAAATAGACTGAGCGGTTATTCGTTGTTATGTAATGCGGCATTGGAGCGTAGCTGGTGTATTCATTTCCACCGGCTCCCTGTGTAAGGTTCGCACCGAACGTAATTGGTTGGTCACCGCGCCCGATTCCTTGTTCTTCTGTAAATATAAAAGGTTTCTTTCCTTTCATATTAAAATGAGTATACTGTTCTCCGAAACCAAAAAACTGTTCTTCCTTGACTGAACGATAAACTAGGTTGATTCGATTAAAAGATTTATCTGAGAGGCTAACAGCAAAGTTAAGGCTTTGTTTATTTTCAGCAATTAAATCTATTGTGTATTTCACATGGCAATCTTTACCATATAAGACACCAGAAATTTTAATTCCACTCTGGATTTTTTCGATTTTCTCAATAGATTGATTTGAGCATCGAGTGTTATACTTATCTTTAAATTTGAATGCTGCTAAATTATAATCTACTTTCGGTGTTCCTGTTGCCACAGATAAAAAAGATCTATCTACTGGAAATTCTACGAATGAAAATTTATCATTGAATACATGCAATGTTTTTTCATCAATTTTGTAATAGATTTCTGATCCGATTTCCCCTTTTGTTGATACTTTTTCCCAAACACGAACATGATTTTTTCCTGTCATGGAACATTGTAGGTAAATGGATATGAGAATACCTAATATTATTTTTTTTATCATAATAAACTCCTAGTTTGCAATTATTATTTCTTTTTATCTATACCGCCGACTCTAGGTGCTGCAGATGCCACTGCATTTGCCCCGTAAAGAGAGACAGCTTGTTTTGGTAAGTTGGATTTTCTCCATTCAAACCAAGAGCCCTGGTAAGTGAGAACATCTTGGTATCCTACTTCTTTGAGCATCAGAGCGCATAAGCAGGATCTTGCTCCGTTATAATCATACAATACGGTTGTTCTTTCTGGCATAAAAGGAAAACCCTGTAATCGCTTTATAAAAATTTCGCGGGTAATGACAAATCCTTCTTGGTCATAAAATGTCTGCCAATCCCAAAGAAACGCACCGGGAAGTCTTCCCGACAAAGTGCCCGGCTCTGGACTTGTAAGTCGTGGAAGTTTTCCATCGTATTCTTCCTTTGTTCTTGTATCAAAGATTTGTAGGCGAGTTAAATTTTTTTCCATAAACGCTTTGTCTACTACGCCGGCTAACGGTTTAGGTTTTTCAGTTGGATCTACGTCTACTATATGTTTGCCCGGCTCGGTATCTCCGCTGATAGGCCATTTTAAAGATAGCATATAAGTCTCTTTAAATCCGATAGATCTGAGTAAATAGACCATTCTAGCGGAAAACATTCCCATTCCTTCGTCGTAAACGACAACTCTTGATTTGCCGGAGTCATTGATTAAACCGAGAATTGCTTTTAACGGTGTATACATTTTTTTTTGAGATTCGTTGTCCGAACCAAATGCTTTTTTTATAAAAGGAAAATAATAGGCACCTTTGATCGTGCTTTCTTCATAAGCAGATTGATTTCTGCAATCGATGATAAAATCATCCTTCTCAATAGTCTGTTTTAAAAAATTCCAGTTTGACAATGCTAATTCCTTTCGTAAAATATTAAAGCTCTCAAGCCATTTAAAAAAAGGCTTACTTTTTGTGTTATTTTTTTTTATAAAAAGTGAAATGGGACATAAGCAAAAAAATCTTATCTTGCTATTTTGAAACCCAAGTAAAAAAGACTTTTCTTTTTTCGAAACATTTATACAAAGTCTTGCAAATTTACAAAAATCATTACTATGAAATGAGTTTCCATATTAAATATATCAAATCAAATAACATTTGAATACTCTGAATTAGAAACAACACTAGGAATCCAAAAAGTGATGATAAAATTACAAAAAAAAATAGTCTTAAGATGTAAGAGGAAGTATGTCACAAATTAGGAAAAATAAGCGATTTTATATTAACGATAAAGATCATTTTTTAATAAAAATAGAAACCAATCCAGGAAAGAGTGTAGATTGTTTTCTAAATGATATTTCCGTCAGTGGTGCGTGCATCATTTTAGATAGGCAAGTTTTCGTGCAAAGAGATAAGCAGTATCCATTCGTGATCTTAGAGCAAAAAGGAAATGGGGAGTATGAAAAAGTCGCCAGTACTACTGGAAAGATGGCTTGGTATTTGTCCAAAGAATTTAGAAATGAAGATATGCTATATTTAGGAATTGAATTTCAAAAAGAAATAGCATTGCCCAAAAGTATTACCGATGAAGCTGAGGTATCTGTTTAGTGGAATTAAATCCATTCGAATTTAAAATTTCAACCGGGCTAGTTCTAAATGATCGCGATACAAGGAGAATGGATCGGGTTATATCGGATGTATCGCAATCTACTGGCTTGGATAAGCAAGAAGTTTTAGAATTTTTAATCTACGGAGCTGAAAGCGAACTTATACAACTACAAGTTTCCTATGACTGGGAATTCTTTCGACGCAAAATCGAGAGTAAACTCAAGAAATAGATTTACATACATATACCTACTTCAGGACAGCCGGTTGCACACATTAGATTGATGATATTTTGCTGCGGATCAGCTCTGTAAAGCAAATATTTTAATTTAAATTTCTCTAAATAAAAAAGAACCAAGGATAATTCCTAGTAAACTCAGCGCCAATATAGGAATTGCATGAACAACAAACAAATGAGACGGCATTTCATTTGGACAAAGAAATGCCACGCTTATTACGCTTGCAGATGCACTAGCGGCTAATATCCAAAAACCAGTCCATTTTTTTTGAAATGGCATTCTTCTATTTACAATATACATCAATACTGTACAGGATGGCAAACTCATTAAGATAATATCTTTATAACAATCATGATATTTAAAAATTTTATCATTTGAAGTTGTAATGCCAAATGAATAGCGCAAACCCAAAAGCAAAACCCATATCAATAAAAATAAAACAGTCAAATAATTAAGATTCCTTTTTACCCGATTGCCTGGTATGCTATAATAAATTGCCGCAAATGCCGATAAAAAAACACAAAGAATAATAGGTATTAGCTCATATAAATATTGGGGGATATAGATATTCTGAAAATTATCAGAACGATTCCAGATAAAAAATAGCAGGAAAGAAAAGGAAAAAAGAATCCATCCAATAAAAGTAATATATACCGGATAAATTCGTTTTACCGGTGATAGGTTAGAACTCAATTCGTTTATTAAATTTTCAGTTTTCATTTTTTACTCGCTTTCGAAGAGTATGGTATCCTCTGTGGGCAATTACTTTCACGTTGGCTTCCGACAAATTTAGCTTAGCCGCAACGCTACGAATGCTTAGACCTTGAATCTTTAACATTGAAATAATTTGTTTTTGTTTTCCTGGAAGTTCACTAATTAGATTTAGAATCTCTAGAGATTTGCTATTTTCAGTTGATTCAATTTTTTCCGGGCTGACGATATTATTGATTTCCGCTTCAATGATATTCGCATTTTGCCTATGAATTTTTTTATAATATTTTACAAGGGTATTTTTTGCAATAGCATACATCCACGGATAAAATGGTTTAGACGGAAGATAGGTATGCCTTGAGTTGTGAATTGCGAGTAAAATTTCTTGTAAAACATCTTCTCTGTCATCGAGTGATCCAATGCGACGGGCAAGAAACTTTACGAGGGTAATACTAATTTGACGCAAAAGTACTCGATACGAATTTGCGTTACCCGATTGAGCATCTGCCATTAAACGAGAAAGGAGATCTTTTTCCTGAGCCATACTATTTTTACTAGAAAACAATAAGTATGGTTTTGGATAAAGTAACAAAAATATTTTACTAAAAATTTCATTAGAGTAAATTTCCCGAAAGAAAAAGAAATCAATACTATTCATTGAATTATTTTTGATTTTTCTTTATAGACAATAGTTGAATAGGCAAATCCAAACGACCCATCAATTTCTATCTCAGGAAAGTGAAAGTTAAATCCTAATCTTAATATTGCCATATGGTGAATAGTATGTTCGGTTATATAATGCAGCTCTCGTTTTAAATTTGTATTCATTCTTGAGAAGGTTTCGTCGTCTGCCCAAGTTTCCAGTAGCAGTGGTATATGCTCATAATGCTCTAAATTTAAAATATAATTAGCTTGCTCTAATAGAGAATCAACCGCATACTCTCTATTTAACTCTAATTTTGTATTTCGTGTTCTTTTTTCATAATTCACAATGCCAGTTTGGATTCCTTTGAGAAGACATTCAGGAAAATTATAAATGTGACGAACATGCTCACCGATTGTTGTTCCAGCAAAGATAGGTAATTTTTCAGAATAGCCTGTCTCTGGAATTTGATTAATATGGTTTGTGAGTTGATTAATGAGTCCTGTAAAATTTTGAATCTCATTCTGCATATTTTACCCCATTACTCCACTACTAAATCGTAGTCTGGTGTAGAATTTAAAGGACAACTTATTTTATATGCACCAGGTTTTAATTTAATCGAATAATCTTTAGTAACCCCTGAAAATAACCCGCCGCCACTTATCCCTGGTAATATGAGCCTCCCAAAACCAGTTCCTCTAAGCCAAAAACCAACTTCATACGGTATGCCCTTATTAGTCACACGAAAAGTATATTCACCGGCTTTTACTTTTAAAGTTTGAAACATTTTATTTCTATCTTTGATGGAATCGGAATTAATCTTCGCGCAATCTGATTCTTCTTTGGATTGAAAATTCAAGTCCTTTCCTTCGACTTCTAAAAATTGACAGGGAGTCTGGGTAATCGGTATTACCTTCTTTTCTTGCGAAACTATTTCAAAGGAAATCAAAACTAAAATTAATAATAGGAAAATTTTCATTTTTTATCACTCTTAATAAATTTTAAAGAAATACCGTTGAGACAATAACGGAGACCCGTTGGAGCAGGACCATCATTGAACACATGACCTAAATGTCCGCCACAGCGATTGCAAAAAACTTCCGTCCTAGTCATGCCCCAACTTCTATCTGTTTCTTCGCCAACTTTTTGTTTGTCGATAGATTGATAAAAGCTAGGCCAGCCAGTCCCGGAGTCAAATTTATGCTCAGAGTCAAATAGCCTATTGCCGCAAGCTGCGCATACAAATTCACCTTTCTCTTTTACTGCAAATTCATTTGTAAACGGACGCTCGGTTCCTTTTTCTCGCAACACTTTGTATGCCTCTGGACTGAGAATTTTTTTCCACTCTTCATCTGTTTTAGAGACTTCAAATTTATGTTTAGTCTTTGGTTCGCCTTCGATTGATTTGCCGCAATACGAACCGAAAATTAAAATTAGAACGACAGCACTCGGACTTAAGAATTGAATTAATTTATTTTTGAACATAAAATTTTTACGCGAACGATCGTGAGTTCGAGCTATTTAACTCCTTTTTTTAATATAGATTGATTTATTAATTGGACTAATTCTTCCTTTTTCAAAAATAAAATTCCAAGTGAGAATACTAATATGAGAACTGCCAATCCAAAAAGCAAACCACCGTCATCCGATACCACAATTCCTAATACTGTCAAATGACTGAGTATGGCACCGGAAATAATTCCAATAGAAAAAATTGCCCCATAGAGGACTGTGGAGGGTAATAAGAGTAAACCGGCAGTTATAAGTTCTGCTATTCCAGATCCGATTCGTCCATAAGGCTCCATACCAAGAGTAGAAAAAATAAATACAGACTCGGGGTCTGCAGTAAATTTAAAATACAAAGTCTGAAGAAATATAAGCGCTGTCAAAATTCGAAGAGTGAGAAGGATTTTATTTTTCATGATGCATCCAATATTTTATTCTAATTTGAATTTACCCGGGAATATACAAAAGTTACAAAAAAAATATCACATCTTCTTTCTTTTTTTGTAAAGAAAAGCGAAAATTACTTGTAGTTTTGGATTTACAGGGAAAATGAACTTCGTTATGAAAGAAAGATTGGTTTCTCTCGCGGCTTTGCTGATCGGGGATTTTAAGAAAAATTCTCTAGAGCATAGGCTGTTTAATTCCATTACTCTTGTGAATGGAATTTTAAATATTCTAGGATCGTTTGGGACTTTTTACTTACCCAATTTTCTGTTTCTATTCTTATTGAATTTTGGAACAGGAATTGTATTTTTATTTTTATACTACCTCGCCCGTGTAAAAAATATTTACTACATTTTATACTGGCCACTCAACTTGACGATTGTAATTTTTCTTTCTGTAAATTGGTTTACAAATGGAGGCTCTCATGGGGGTTCGCACTATTATCTGATACCGGCTCTTGTGATTGCGACGATACTCGTTAGAAATAATAATATTCTTTTTGTGTATGGATTTTATGCTGTTTTAACACTTGCACTATTTGTGGTAGAATATTATTACCCGCAGTTCATTACTATGTTTCAAACTAACCAGGATAGGTATTTAGATGCTTCGTTTAATTACGCATTCGTTCAGTTATTCACTGGATTTTTAATTTTTATTTTATCTAGAAATTTAGATGTGGAAAGAAAGAAGGCAGACAGGCTACTCCTAAATATCCTCCCGGAAAAAATTGCAATTGAGTTAAAACGAAATGATATTGTAATTCCAGTGAAGTATGAAAGCGTATCTGTTTTATTTACAGACATGGCAGGATTTACAAAAATTGCTGAGAAGATGAAGCCGGAAGAATTACTCTCCGAGCTAGATCATATTTTTTCCGTATTTGATTCGATTGTAAAAAAACATGGAGTAGAAAAAATTAAAACGATTGGAGATGCGTATATGGCGGCGGGAGGAATTCCAGTTGCAAATGAAACAAATGCGGTTGACGCAGTATTATGCGCTATCGAATTTCAAAAGTATATGCAATTTCTGCGATCCAAAAAAGAATTAGAAGGAAAGCCTTTTTTTGAATTGCGAATGGGAATTCACACGGGGAGTGTGGTTGCAGGAGTCATCGGTCATGAAAAAATCGCTTACGATATCTGGGGGGATACAGTCAACACTGCTAGTAGAATGGAATCATCTGGAGTCATCGGCGAAATAAATATCTCCGCGTCAACGTACGAACTTGTAAAACATTTGTTTGTATGCGAATATCGCGGGAAAATATCAGCAAAGAATAAGGGTGAGATAGATATGTATTTAGTAAAAAGCGGTGTATCTTAGGGATTGTGTAAAAAAATGGTTTGCTCACAGAGCACACTGAGAGCACAGAGAAAAGAATTAAAATCAATGCTCTCTGTGAGAGACTTTTCTTTTTACATAACCGCAGACTATAGGGAAAAATCTGAAAATCTAAAAAAATAATATGAATCAAATTTTATATAACCTTATCTACAAATACTTTTCTTACACCCGCTACAATGTTTTAAAAAACGAATTAGGGTTAAAAGAGTGTTATGCGGATATAGGTGGTCATCAGATTTGCTATTTTGAATCGCAAAATGACGGTCAGCCGCTAGTTCTAATTCATGGTCTCTTAGATTCTGCGTTTGGATTTAGAAAAATAGTTCCGTTTTTGGATAAAAAGTATAAGCTTTATATAATTGACATCCCCGGCTTTGGAAAAAGTAAACTTCCACCGATCAAGTATCTTTACCAGGTAGATATATTTTCGGATATGATTTACAAAGTCTTTCAGAAACTTTCACTGGATAATATTGTGTTATGCGGTCACTCGATGGGAGGACTCATCGCACAGCATATTGCAATTCAGGATAGTAAAAATAAATGTATTCAAAAGTTAGTTTTGCTTTCTTCCGGTGGAATTCCTCATCCAGAGCGAGACAAAATGCGGGCGGTGTTATTTCCCGCCGACCACGAAGAAGTAGGGAGACTCTTACAGCATTTGTATTACAAGGAAACTCCTATGCCATCTAAACTCATTCGTAAGACGTTAGTTCACGCCTGGAATAGTAGAGAATACAAGTTCTTAGCCGAAAACACAATCGAACGCGAAACAGAAATTTTCTTTGGCTCCGAGGCACGTAAAATTAAAATCCCGACCACGATCATCTCCGGCAAACAAGACTTAATCACAACTCCCGAAGCAATGAAAACTCTAAAGTCTTATATTCGTAGCAGCAAACTCATATTACTCGAACATACTCGTCATGCGATTCATTTAGAGAAACCGAAGGAAGTCGCGGAGATTATGAATGAGTTGTGAATCAATATTGTAAATAGTTAGAGTGATTGATTAAAGAATTTGCGTCAATTCTTTGTAAAAGTTTTCTCTCGTTCCTATAAGTAGGATATGTAATTCGCCCTGTTCAATTAAGTAGGCAATTCTATAATCCGTTTTGCTGTATTTAAAATGAAAAGAATAAATACCTTTTTTATCTTTCTTCAATTCTTCACCCATAAAAAGATTTTCTGATAAATTATCTAAGTAGCTTTTGAGTAGTATTTTTAAATTCTTTTCTGCTTTAGAAATAAATTTTTCTGCTCTTTTTTTAATAAAGATAGAATACATTACTAATCATTTCCAAAAACTTCTTTCATAGTTTTTCCTTTGTCTTTGCCTGATTCGTGTTCTTTTTTTGCTTTCAGTGCTTCGTTGTGAAAGTTTTCCCATCCGTAAAGAGTATTAGAGTTACTATTAAAAAAAATATTTAGGCTGTTTTCTGAAACATAATACTTGTTTCCAATTTTCTGTCCGTTCAGTTTTTTTTTGATAACTAAATTTTCAATGTCTTTCGTTTTTGCTTTTAGCTTTTTAGCTATTTCTGAAACTTCATATATTTTAATACTTTCAATGGTAACAGGCATTGTATTTCTCCTTTTTCTACACTTTAACACGAAGCAACTTGTTAAGTAAACTATTATTTTTTAGAAATTAAATTGAATCCTGATTTTCTTATCAGCATATTACTTGCTTATGCAAACTAACAAATTTGTAAAAAAGATTGACTCAAAAATAGCGGTATAACAAAATTATCTCATATGAAATTTTATTCGAAGAAATGTATTCTTTGGCTACTAGTGCTTATCCTGTCTTGCTCTACAAGTAATAATCCAGTAATATATTACGATAAATTTAATTTTATTAAATCAAATAAAGAACCAGTATCATTTAAAAGTAAAAAGAAAATTGCGATTCAAACATTTGTAGATAAAAGAGAAAATAAGAATATCTCTTATTCTGCATTACGCATAATACCTCTAATGCCCTATGCAAATGAGTATTATAATAAGCCGGAAATAACTAGTCACTATAGAATAAACTTTTTACCTGAAATTGATTTTGCAAAAGCAATGGAAACTGAGTTAGCCGATTATTCTGTGTTCGAGAAAGTTTTCTATACAGACAGGACTTTTCCGAAGGGTGCAGATTATTTAATACGTGTAAAGATAATTAAAAATCAGGTTTATAACAAAGAGACGATGTATGGTATAGGTGCCTTCTTATTTTTGAAATATGGTATTTGGTATTATAATTTTTTTCAACTTTTCCAGACAGATTTCTATACGATAAAAGTTGAATTTGATTTAGAATTAATAGAAATAAAAACAAATCAAATTGTTTTCCGAAAAAAAATTGCAAATGAAAACTCAGATAGCCAGCTTGTGCTGAATAGAAGTAAAATAAGTGAAAATTTTGTAGCTATAAATGAGCAGACGATTCAGGAAATGAGTAAAGAGATTACACAATATTTTGAGGGAAATAAAAAATGAATCTAATTCTTTTTAAGAAGCATATACTAATTATCCTTTGTTTGCTTGTAATAAATTGTAATATGCAGCAAAGATTTAATTTTTCTCCTAAAGAAAAAGTTTTACAAAGTCATAGTATTCCTAAATCATTAGCAATCGAAACATTTCAAGATCTACGGGAAAAGGATGTCGAAACACGAGTTGGTTATTTTTTCATTCCGTTTGTGTTTTGGGAGACAGATAGTTCATATAAAAGAATGTTTGAGCCATATGCATTTTATCAAACCAATAAAGTTCTGACTTATACTTTGAAAAAAGAAATTCAATCCTATCAAAAATTCAAAGAAGTTTATGTAGCCACTGAGTCCGATATTAGTGATGCTGATTATTTATTGCGCGGAAAAATTTTAAAAACAAATATCAGGAGAGCATATACACTTTATGGACTTAGTGTATTTGGGGTTTTTCTATTTCCTTTTGGATTACCTTATTCTCATCATCAACTCGATACAGAGTTTGAATTCGAGCTAGTAGAGGCAAAGACCAATAAGACTCTACTTAGTAAAAAATATCCAGCCAGAATTTCTGCCTTTGAAAACCTTTATTCTGAATCGTTTGTAAAAAAAGCGAATCCATTCATCGAAAAACAATTAGAAACTTTTGCCAAAGATTGTATTGAGGTTTTAAGTAAATAGAGGATTTTGTTATCTGCTATCAAGTCTTGGTATGAAGAATTAACCACAAAGAACACTAAGAGAAAAGGACACAAAGAACACAAAGAAAAATCATAAACTTTGTGCGCTTTGTGAAAACCCTTGTGTCCTTTGTGTTAAAAAAACTTTAATTACAGCATGAGCGAAGTCGGGAATGACACGCTTCAATACACTGTGAACTTAATTCCTCTTAGCCCCATGTCTACTACTGTTTCTCCGTCGCTAGGCTCCCAGATTCCATTTCCGTTGGTGTCTTTCCATTCAAAATTTTTCTTATACCGAATTCACGTTGATTAATAAGTTTTAAAGATGCTTAGACCTATTTTCGTACTGAATTCTTCAAAAATGAGTAGAAATTTAGTAGTGACTAAAATCATGTAAACTCTATTTTCTGTTCTTCATATTTGGTTTGCTATTTGCAGCAAATTGATGTTAAATGAATAAGAGGATTTAAGAAAATGGAAACAACGGTATTAGACAAAGAAAAAATAAAGACAACAAAGGAACCTGAGGCATTGCATAAAACAAATACAAGTAACGCTGAGGGTCAGACTCAACTTCATATCGCAACGAATCAAGGTGATATTGATATAGTGAAAGCATTGATTGCAAACGGTGCCAATATAAATGCCGTTACAAATTTTTGGCATACTCCTTTGCATTATGCTGTAAATCGGGGAATCTTCGAAGTTGTTAAAATACTTTTAGAAAACGGTGCCAAGGTAAATGCACTGAGTAATTTTGATTATGCGCCTTTACACTATGCAGCAAATCACGGACGCTTTAAAATAGCTGAGCTTTTAATCGAAAAAGGTGCTGGTATTAATATACAAAACACCTTTGGGCATACTCCATTACATTGCACGGCTAATCATCCGAAAACACAGATTAACTGTGATACCTGTGGAAACGGTCGTTATGTTTTTTGTAGAGGAATTTATGGGAGAATAGAAATTGCCGGGCTGTTAATTGATAAAGGAGCTAAGCCCTACTTAGAAGATGAAGATGGATTCACTGCATTAGAAATGGCAAGAAAATTCGGTTACGATGAAATTGTTCGTCTCATTGAAGATCGCCAATTAAGACTTAGCAAATCATCTTAAACTCATTTACTATGTTTTATTAGAAAGCATTTGTGAATTTTGTCATTTCGAAAGTCTTCGGGGATTGTGTTCTTGGTAATGTCTTGCACATTATCAGTGTTAATCGCATCCCCGTTTAGTTTGAACTTTTGAAAATTGTTCGAAAATAAAATAAGACCATCTTGGTTTAAATGATCGAGGCAATGATTAATTAAAAATGGATGATCTTTTTGCACATCAAAAGGAACGGGCATTTTCTTAGAGCGAGAAAAAGTAGGCGGATCGATTACGATTAAATCAAATCGCCAGCTTTGTTTCATATTCTCTAAAAATACTTGCACATTTTCCCTGATAGCGATGTGGTTAAATTTTTCGAGAGCGTTTAATTGGAAGTTGTCGCGGGACCAATCAGAATAGGTATTAGACATATCTACCGATGTAGTAAAACGCACACCAGCTTTTGCTGCAACTACACTAAAAGAAGATGTGTAAGAAAATAAATTTAACATTCTTTCTTTGCCCTTTGCAAATTCATCTTTAACTAGAGTGCGAGTTTTTCTATGGTCTAAAAAAATTCCAGTGTCTAAATAGTCTTTGAGGTTTACAATTAGTTTTGCGCCATTTTCTTTTATAACAAATCTTTCTTTCTCCGATGCGACTTTCTCGTATTGAGCGCCTTCTTTTTGCCTACGACGGGATTTAAAGTATTGCTCTTTCTTAGGAATCCCCAAAACTCTTTCGACAGCAACGCCAATTTGCTCAATCAGCAAATCTTCATTAGCCGTAGAATCATCTTCATAGATTTGAATATGTGCTTTCTTTAGGTAAATGTCGATTGCCGCAGGAAATTTTTCTAACTCTCTATCATATAAGCGATAGGCATCTATTTTATTTTTTAAAATCCAGGAGTCTAATTTTCCTTGATTGCTAGTTAAAATTTCTATCAGTTCGGTCATGGATATGAGTATTATACTATCGTTTTAAGCAAACTAGACCTCTCACATGCGAAGGCGTTGGGGCGACCCAAGCCTAGGGTGGAAGATGTTCGAGGTGACAGTATAAATCTAACCCTGCTGTTTTTCCAAAAGACTATTTAACAAGTCAGGACTAATGTTTAGATTCCCAATCTTTTGCGCGTTCTTAGCAAGGTCACGCATCGCACGACTTACAATCTGTTGAGAATTCATCTGGTTAGCCGCTAATACTTCCAGAAGTTCCGGACTGAGTCCTGCTAGTGCGTTAAGCTCAAGACGAAGTGCTTCGCCTTTTGCTTTAGAAGCCTGGATTGTATTCTCGGATTGGTGGCTAACAAGTTTTTTGCGCTCTTCTTCTCGCTTGATAGAAGCCTGAAGTTTTTGAGCTTCGATTTCGTTTTGTTTTTCCTGGATGGATTTTTGCGAATTCATCTTTGCTTCTTCTAAAAGACTTTTCTTTTCTTGAACAGCAATTTCGATATTCATTTGCTCTTCGCGGATTTTACGATTTTTTTCTTCGATTGCGATTTGTGTTTGAAGTTCGTTTTCTTTGATCTTGCGCTCTTGCTCTACTGCAAAATTTCTTCTTACGTAGATTGCCTCGTCCGCTTCTTTAAGAAGTGTCTCTCTGGCACTTGCTTCGAGTGCTCTAGACATTTCTGGAGTAGGGCTTACTTTTAAAATGGCAAAGTCGACTACTTCAATTCCTAGTGCCGCTAAAGACTCATTATCCTTAAGTCTCGCTTTTACATGAGCCACTAAATCACTTCCCGACTTGAGCGCAGTCCTGAGATCCATGCCGGAGAGTTTTTCTCTAATGGTTACTTGGATAACGTTTGTTAGCCTGACTGGAAGCTTTTCGAATCCATCTCCTGTGTAACGTCCGTTTGCATCAACGGCAAAGTCTAGTAAGCCGGCAAGCTTGGTAGGCTGTAATACGCGGTAGGTAAACTGACCCTGGATATTTATTTCCTGGTAGTCAATCGTTGTCTCTTTAAAAATAAACGGCGAATCACAACTAGCCGCAGGCACAATGACTACGTTAGCAGAAGGGGCATAGTAAAAGAAGCTGAGACCAGTTCCTTCAGCACGAATTTTACCTTTGCGGTAAAGGATTGCATAATCGGTAGGACGAACTTTTATAAATCGGATTCCAAACATGGATTCATTTTGATAACGAAAAATTCTCTGTCAAGTAGAATATGAGTTTTACTGCTTCCTATTTCTTTGGTGTAAGTTGTATTAGACTCATTTCTAGCGTTAAAAGAGTCCTAAAAAAGCATTTGACTTTTCAGTAATTCTAATCTATGGTAATTTATTATGGCATTTATAATTGAAGATTCTATCTTAGCTCAGATTCAATTCTCGGAAACAGAATTGAAATTAGAACTTTCTCTGTTCTTATACCAGCATAATAAACTTACACTGAGTAAAGCTTGCAAACTTGCCAATGTAGATCGAATTGAATTTCAAAAAAATCTTCTCGCTAGGCAAATTCCTATTCATTATTCTATTTCTGATTTTGAACAAGACTTAAAGACTATTGAATTTTTAAAAGGATGATTATAGTAAGCGACACATCCTGCATCAGCAATTTACAAATTATTGGTAGGTTAGATTTACTCCATTTAATTTATGGTAAAGTGCTTGTTCCAAATGCGGTATACAATGAATTGCTTCAGTTAAATAAATTCTATCCCAAACTCCAAGAAATTAATTCTTACAATTGGATCGAAGTTTGTAATGTAGAGAATCAAGCACTAGTTGAAGTCTTGCGAAAGGAGTTGGACAAAGGTGAATCAGAAGCAATTGCTCTTGCAAAAGAATTATCAGCAGATGCGTTAGTAATTGATGAAGCGCAAGGTCGCGCGATTGCAATAAAGCTTGGCATTCATGTAATTGGACTCCTTGGAATTCTAATTCAAGCTAAACAGAAAAATCTAATAGACTCAGTTAAACCTATTCTCCAAGAGTTGAAAGATAAGGCTGGCTTTTGGGTAGGCGATGAGCTTTATTTCCAGGTGCTAAAACGAGTAAATGAGTAGATTCTTCATTCTATTTTTAAGCATTGGGTTTTATTAATCGAAGAATTCTTGAATTCACAGATTTTTCTTTCTAGCGCGGAAGCGATTTAATGCCTGTAAACCATATCAGTCTATCTTAGAACTTGTAAAATTTTTAATCTATTCCGAGAATTCGGGTTATGATAATAGAGTGAATATTTGAAATTATCCGCAAATAAAACATTATGAAAGAATTTTACAAATATTTAAAAAAGAAGCATTGTAAATATATAAATTTTCTCCATCATAGTCAGCCTTTATATAATAACTATTAGCCTCTCCAAGATTTTGTTTATGGGTAAGGGAAATTTCGAAATCTACTTGAAAATTAATAGTATTATAAAATAAAAGTTTCTTTCTGTTATTTGCGGGGTGTAGGATAAAATAGTCCTTTGTTGATGCAAAAAAACCATTCCCTTTTTCTATTTGATAGTTTCTTAAAAATTTATTCTTAGTTGTCAAGACCGTTATTATACTAAATTCATGATCGCTTCCACTCTTTGTTCTTGTCGACGCACCCCCATTGGTATGAACAAAAATGAGTTCATCCTTTTTCATAATGTCACAAATATTTAGCCACTCCTCACTTGGAAAACCAAGTCTTCGATTTAAATAATGTCCATGCATCATGCCATCCGTTATCCATTCCATCTATAACTGAGATAATAATTTTTTTATTTATTGCACCAATTAACTCTAAAACAGTAACATCTGGGAAATCATGCTTCATTAATACGCAAGTATCCTTATTGATAGGAATGACATGAGATAATGTAAATCCTTCTTCAATTTTATGACTATATATAATTTTCGTTTTCACTAGTTCAATTCATTCTCTTGTTACTGTGTTTCGGCTCGCTCTCGCTATTTTCCTATCATTCTCTACAAGCGGCTATTGGCTGTAAACTATAACTGTCTTTCTGAACTGGTATAGTCTTTCGTTATTTTATAAATTTTAGCCGCAACAATAAAATCTATTTCTTCTCAGGAACTACTGAATCTAAAAAGGCTTTGATATCACTTAAAACAATTTCTCTAACTTCCGGAAGTTCATTCATTAGCTCATGATATTGACCTGGATAAATTTTTAATGTTTTCTTGCTCGAAGTAATATGACTGTCTAATTCGATACTGCCTCTTGCTTCAGCGATTCCATCAGCGTCCCCGTGAATCATGAGAATTGGTATTTGAATCAATTTAGCTTTTTCGTAAATAGCATACGATAGGTGAAATAGATGATTTGCCATCTGAAAAGAAATTTTACCATGATTGAGCGGATCATTTTTGTAATCCTCAATTACTTTTTTATCATGGCTAAGTAAATTCAAATCAATGTTTGCATTCACAACAAACCTAGGAACAATTTTAGCAAAAATTCTAGCGAGTTCTCTTTTCACTAATTTCTCAAAATTAAACTTCACCTTTAATCCGGGGGAACTCACGATTAGCCCATGCATTTTATCCTGGTTGTGAACTTCGAGTGTATATTGTAAGGCAATGACTCCACCTAAAGAGTGACCTAATAAAAAGAATTTTTCTTGTTTTTCTTCTGCTAATGCAATGTGAACTAAATCAGACAAGTCTTCGATATAGTATTGAAATTGATCTACGTGCCCTCGAATTCCTTCGGATCTTCCATGACCTCTTGCATCCAATGCATATATGGAAAAATCAGAATCTTTTAATTTTTCTAAAATATTTTTATAACGATCACTATGTTCTCCAAATCCGTGCTGGATAATCAGGAGTCTATTTGTATTCGGCTTTTTCCAGGATTGATAAAATATTTTTGTATTGTCGATAGATGAATTAAAGCTGCTTTGTTTGTTTGTGTAGGTCATTGTTCCCTTCTTCAGAATCTAATCACAATTTTTATAAATTCGAGAAAATCGTATACCTAAATTTAATTATTACGCGTGTTCTTCTGGATAATTCAAACAGCATGAAATTCAATTTGATTCGTATGGAGTCTGATATTAAATGGAATGTAGTGGATTAAAAAAAAGCCAAAAGAGTTAAGAATAAATGAACCAGAATAAAAATTACTTTCGTCTAAAAGCCTGTCCCAATTGTAGCTCTGAGATTAATGTTGGCTCTAGAAAATGTGGCTATTGCGGCACAGTCCAGCCATTTAGAAGTGAGCTTCCACCAGAAATTATTTCTGAAATGCAGGAGATGATTCAAAAAATAGGGAGCGATATCCGAGGAAAATTTGACTATTATAGTGTTTATACAAATGTGCCTTTCCGGATGGGGCTTTATACTTCTCGTTATCTGCTACTTTTGTTGCCTATATTTTTTCTCATCTTTTTTCTAGCGCATAATATCTATCTTGCGTTATCTACTTGCCTAACTGCAATACCTGGAATTATTTTTATAGCAAAGAATTATTGGGAAAAAGAATTTTATAATTCTGATTCGATGAATACATATATTCGCTCTAAAATAATTCCAGAAATAGACGACTTCTTGAAAGAGAGAAATTTGGAATGGTATGATTTTGATGAAATCGCATCTCGAGAAACAATGAAATCGGAAGTGGGTTTTCATTCTACGATTGCTAACTTGATTTACTATGAAAATAAATAATTTAAACTGTTTATCTTGTGGTGGGCTAATTCACAACCAGCTTGTAGAATGTAAGTAGGGCTTGCTGAAAAAAGCAAATAGCCTGAAAAATCAGTGACAAAATAGGTATTTGATTAACAAAGGTGCAAGGCTTTTGTGGAAAAAGCTTCAAAAAGCTTGCACGTGAGGGGATAATAGAGTGTATATCAAAGAATCT
>JANYCR010000002.1 GCA_025360185.1 Leptospiraceae bacterium
GAGTGTAGAAAGTGTTGCGCGAGAGGGTGGTATCACCAAGATTGGAGTAGTAGATTACTCATCGTTTAACATTCTCGGACCTTTGTTTTATTCTAATTGTATCATTGTATGGGGAGATATCGAATGAAAAAAATATTTTTACGGTGGATGGGGTTTGGATTACTTGTTCTACCAGTATTTTTATTTGCTGATAGAATTGTATTAAAGAATGGTAAGACTATCACAGGAACTGTTCAGGGGCAAGAGAATAATCTAATTACAATTATAACTACCTCAGGTGAGAGACAACAGATAAAAAAAGATGATATTGTCTCTATGATATATGTTGATACAAAGGCAGTAAAGAAAAAGCCTCGCAGGATACCTGCCAAAACAATCGCAGCTAAAGATACGAAAGCGAATGACGAAGTGAAACCGGCGAAGGCGCAATCTGATAAGACCCAGGTTAAGAATAATGAAAAAAATATAGACCGCTCGGAAAGAACAACAGTAGATAGAGAAATAACTGATAAAGTAATGCAAAAATTTGAAGATGCGGATAAAAGAAGACAACAGTCTACTGCGTCTGAAATCCAAGTCTTAAAAGATGAGCTTGATTATTTAAAAAAAGAACGTGAAAGAATACAAAGATTAAACCAAGGCTCTGAGGATTATAAAAGATTTCTGGATAAGAGAATGGCTGCCATTGAAATAAGAGTTCGCCGTCTTGAAAAATTTCTTGTCATGGACGAAACGATGGCTGATTATTTTAACCGTAAAAGAAGTCCCTGGAATTTAGTCTGGCGCTCTGCATTATTTCCAGGCTGGGGTCACCGTTATGCGCGAGAGGAATACACTGGTAATTCGTATTCAGTTGGGGTTCCTATTCTTTTAGGCTTTGGGCTTTTATTCAGTTATGTAGCGAAGACCGGAGAAGATTCTGCAGGTGATGCTTTGTACAATGGGATAGTTATAAAAAGCATTCAATATTCGAGCCTCGGTATTTCCTCTACATATTCTAATTCCTTTGTGTTAAGTAGTTATGCGAAGTATAATACTTCTATGAGTGCTGTCGATTCGCAAAAGCATTTATCGCAAGATTTTATTCATGCTGCCATAGGTTTATATGTTATTCAAATGGTTCATGCTTATTTTACGGGTGTAGAATGGTCAAAGGTACAGCCCCGCGATTATTCGAATGAGGGTATAATGAAATCGACTGGATTTAATTTTAAATCAAAAGTGGATACTAACAACTATGCGAAAGTTCCTGAAAGAGGAGTTCGCTACGAAGTTGAGTTTAGCACGAATTTTTAATCATTATTGAATATTAAATAAATAATTTTCCATTTCTTTTTAAATTTTATTAAAGTAAAATAATCATATCCGTATTGCTCACGGCTACTCACTGTTAGCTTCCACCTTACAGTAACCTGGGAGATGTTTTTATCTACTTGAATTTTTTTGAAAAGAGGAATTTCTTTCATTTTTTCAGTAGCATTTGCGTGTGCGTTTTTTTGACCCTCAATAAAATTTGATAAATTCTCTTGCCTTACTTCTCCATTTCTTTCAAAATGAATAATTGCATTAGGGTGAAAGCAGGATTCATAGCCCTCCATATCTGTATTGGACCATGTTGTAAAATACCGGTCGATCATTTCGTCGATATTTTTTTTTTCTAACTGATCATCTGCGGTTAATTGCATTTGAGAAATAAAGAGTAGGAAAAACAAAAATATGCGAACTGGTTTCTTAAAAATTATATTCACTCTAGAAGACCTCATTTTTATAATGTTTGATAGCATCGAATCGCCTTTTGGCTTCAAGACTTAAATTAGTTTACAAAATGGTCAAACCAAAAATACTCTAATAATGAAATACTTAGAAACTTCTCAAATTATTCCTTTAAAAGGCATGTCATACACTATGTATGAAATCGAAGGTGATGACAAAATCCTCCGGATGTTAACCTATATACCTGATGTAAATGAATTACATGTATATCCCAAGCCGCCTGTAAAGAAATTATATAAACCAGAGTTATGCCGAGAAATAGCTTCAGAAAATTTTTTGAAACTCTGGGAAGATGGAGAGAGTAAAAAAGGTTAAGATTCTCCTTGCTATTTTTCTTTACTATGATATTTTTTTTGCAAGGGAATAATAAATGAAAATAGCATTTGGAGCAAGAAAAGTTTCTTTTATAAAATCTATAATAGTAATTTGCCTCATCATAATTTTCCAATGTGATTTTAATAAAAAAGCAAAGCTAAATTTTATTTTGCCGCTACCTAAAGCTTTTGTGGGAGCTACAATGGTCGAGTCCAATGGATCAACTGATTTATTCGAAGGGACTACAACGGATACATATACAATCGTTCTAAATTCTGCTCCTTCCAGTTCTGTTGTTATAGCGGTAAATTTTGATAATACTCAAATCAAGATTAATGAATCTACGGTTAGTCCTGTTGGAATTACATTTACGTCGGCTAATTGGGATCAACCTCAGACTATTTCTGTAAGGGCACTCTTTGATAATATTACAGAAGGAAATCAAAAATCTTTCATTTCCCATAATACGGCAAGTGGAAATCCGTTATCTCCAGTTCTTCAGATTGGAACAATTGTTGCAAATATCAGCGATAACCAGGGATCAAAGTTGACTAGTTCTTTTCAATCGGGAACAGTGACCGTCGGCGCGACAAATCCGCTTGTTGTTGCACTTACTACAGCCGTTGATGCTTCAAAGTCTTATGTGTATTGTAATTTTAGATTAACTAATTCTGGTGCTAATCGAGCGACTACTTGCCAGTTATCCGCTAGCGGCGCATCTATAAGCATTGAATCAGGAAGTGTAAGCAGTAATTCCGTTGTAAATTGGTATGTAGTTGAATTTTCTAAAGGAGCTTTTGTTCAAAGAGGAAGCAATTCTTTATTATCCACAGAAAATACGAATACAATTACACTGTCAACAGCAGTCGATTTAAGCCGGACATTTATCATTGCATACAGTCGAACTACAAATACTTCTAACAATATTGATGAAGAAAGAACGCTTAGATACAGGCTTCTTTCTACAACTAGTCTAGAAGTGTATCGAAATGAAACGGGTATTGCTGTATCTTATGAATGGCAAGTAATTCAA
>JANYCR010000121.1 GCA_025360185.1 Leptospiraceae bacterium
TTATTTTTTCGAAATAAAATCCCTAAAGCCGAATTCAGAAGATGTTGTAGTCAGTTGGATTGGTGCCAAGAGTGGAAGCTTTATTTCCCCAGAAGCATTTTCTGCTTATACTTTAAAAACTAGAAAGAAGAAATTAAAACCGTCTGATAAAGAAATGGTAGATGAAATTCAAAAATTACAACCGGATGAAAAGCAAGCTATTAACTATGGCAAAGTAGAAATTGAACCAATCCCATTTAAAGATGGAACAAAAAAGAAAAAAGCGTATATCATTGGTTATCCGACAGGTTCTACAACAAAAAAAGGATTTGGAAATTTTGCGGTTACTTATTATTTAGTGTGGATGGTAGAGGATAATACACATTTTCTTCTCGCCGGAAGCAAAAAGAATCTAAAGATTCAAGACATCGACAAAGATGGAATCCCAGAAATTATTGCTCAGTTTGAAACGTTAGGCGAGCCACCACTTTGCCATATCTATACTTATCAAAAAGGAATGTTTGAGCAACTTTTCCCTAATTATTTATTTTGCGACACTCTCCAAATTCTTCCTGAGGGAAATATTCTAATCCAAAAAGAAAAAGAGAAAATTCGTTATAAATATTCGGAAGGTAAATTAGAAAAGATTATGATCGAAACCAATGCAAAACCAATCTCGACTCCAGCTAAACAGTAAATTTATTTTATTTATAAATAATTTATTTCCAAATTTTAGTTGCAGTTTTCGTCTGGGAGTTATATTCTAGATGAAAGTATATGACTATGAACAATTATTTATTCTTTGTAAATACCTTCTGTGATTCAAATCTAAACATGGAAGGGTATAGCTTTGCGAATTGCACCAGAAATCCAAGCCTAACCCCCTTAGATAAAGAAAGAGAAGGATTTTTAGTTACAAGTGAAAATGAAATCGTCCCGGTAATGATTAATCCAAATAATTTTTGGATGGATGTTCCTGTCGAGTTAGATTTCAAAATAGAATTAGGTTGTGATTTTCCTGATCCAATCGGAATTAAAACAAAAGAAGAAACGAAACTCAATCTAAATGAACTAACGCATTGTTTTTTAGTGCAAGATAGAAATGTAAAAGTATTTCAGAAAAAAGTCAATATTGAATTCCTAGTTCCGAAGTTAAAAGATTTACAAGCGTTACGGGATTTCCAATTCAGAAATCTCTTTGAATTCCAGGAAGAAAAACCAATTTTTGAAGTTACAGATTTATTCACTCTTCAATTAGAAGAGACAACTATAGTTTTAATATTAGATAAAAATAATCCCGACCAGGGAACTGTATTTTCTACAGCAGAATTTTCTCTGCCTACCATCGGCTTTTTTGAGAATCAGGAGATAATTAAAATTAGCTAACACGTCGAGTAGTTACGTTTACTTTTTATTATCCCCAATAAATTCAGTATCACTTCCCCAAAAATAATTTACTTGCTCGCTTGAGTAATATTCTTGTCTATCGCCGGTAGAGCGAACATTAAATATTTTATCATCTCTAGTGTTCTTGCGATTTTTTTTCTTGGCGTCTAAAATGATTTTATAGCATTCATCTTTCCAGAGCATATGAGGGCAACCCATCAGATGGTATCCTTCATGAACAAGAGTAGAGCTAGGACTTGTAAATAGTAGTTGAAGTAGAGCGGCATATTTAGATTTGACGAAGCCTCGTGTATTTGTATAAGATTCTACCGCTCCATGAATTTCTAATTTAACACCCACTCCAAAAAAAATTCCAAGCGTAACAATTTCATAGGCAATATCTCCCCAGGTTCTGCCAAACATATAGACAATGCGATCGCATTCTGTCCCCAATTTATAGCGACGTAACTGATCTAATACATCCGTTCCAAAAAAGGCAAACCGTTCTACTTTCTTTATATTCTTGAATTGAAGTTTGATTTTATATAAAGCAAGTTCTTCTGCCCAATCTTTTTCTAATTCGACGACTTCTGATTTGCCAATAGAATCTTCATAGAACACGCATACATTTAAGGTCTGCTCCTCTCCAAAGTCCATAGACTTCCGAAGCTTATTATCATGAAACCCAACAGTAGTGCAATTGGAGATGAGTAGAAGTATTATTAAGAGAAATTTCTTTTTTTTTACCACCGATGGACACCGATTAACACCGATATGTTCTTCTGCGATATTAATCAAGTTTTTCCAATGTCTTATGTAAAATATTATTTTACATTTATAATTATTTAGAAAAAGTTTATATTCCATTCGTATCGGTGGTAATCCTTTAAAATCACATATCCCAGAAAAAATCTTTATTGGTAAGAGGCAACTCTTCTTTTGTCTCAATAGATGAATCTGTAGGTGGTTGTATTTCATCTCCATAAATAAATCCCAATTGTATTTCTAAATCTTTAATTTCTTTTGTCCAA
>JANYCR010000167.1 GCA_025360185.1 Leptospiraceae bacterium
AGTTCTGACTCCGGTAAGAAAATGGATTCCTGGATTCACATAGATGGAATTACGCAGGAAAGAATTACCTTAAAGCAAAAAGGAAAATTAGAACATCCCGTTTTTAGAATCACAAGTCTTGACGATTTATTTCAATTGCATTCTAAAGAAGTAGAAAAAGGATTTCAACCTAAAATAGAGGATTTAGTAATACTATGAATAAACTTACACAAATTACGCTTGACAAATACGATGAGGTATCGTATCTTCAGAGAATGAAAGTTACCGCACTCATTCCTGATACTATTATTGACGAAGTAAAAAAATATTCTAAGGGCAAGAATATTACAGATTCACTTATGATTGCACTCGAAGATTGGATTGCACTACAGAAATTGAAAAATTTGAATTCTCTTGTGCAAGAGACACCTCTTAAGTTTCAAAATAATTTTTCAGCAGAAAAAATACGAAAGTTAAACCAGAAAAGATAAATGGTAATTCTTGACACAAGTATTTGGATCGAGTTTTTAAAAGCAAAAAATCCTTATTTTGAAATAGTGAAAGAGCTTATTGAAAAAAGAGAAGTGATTGCCCTTGAAGTTATTTTTTCTGAATTATTACAGGGATGTAAAAATGATAGAGAACTAAAAGTTATCATTGAATATTGGAAAAACTTAACAAAATATTCAGAAGAAGATCTTCTCTTAAAGGCGGCTAATTTATCTTATGCGAGTAAATTTATAGACAAAGGCGTTGGTCTAATTGATTCAGCTATTATTTACAGCGCTTACAAATTAGGCTGTAAAGTATGGACTATGGATAAGAAAATACTCTCTGTTATTGAAAGGAAGAAATATCATTTTACGGTTACTTCGACTACTACCCAGTAACCGTAATAGTTAATTAAATCTCAAATGCTTTGTGAATTTCTTGCAATGCTTTCTTTGCATCTGCTTCTGTGATTACACAAGAAATTTTTATTTCAGAAGTGGAGATCATTTCGATGTTGATGTTGTTTGCTGCGAGCGCCTTAAACATAGTAGCCGCTACACCAACGTGAGATTTCATTCCAACACCAACTGCTGATACGATTGCAATCTTATCGTCTATATCTACTTTTCCTGTTCCGTGGTCTTTTGCAAATTTTTCGAGGATAGGCGTTGCGTCTTTTAGAGATTTGCGCGATATTGTGAATGAAATTGTATTTTTTCCATTGGCTGGAGAAGACTGAACGATTACGTCTACAATGATGTCTGCTGCAGATAAATTTCCAAATAATTCTGCCGCCATACCGGGCTTATCCGGAACATCGGGTAATGTTACTCTTGCTTCTTCGCTTTTTACTGTGACTCCACTTACTCTTACATTTTCCACTAATTTATCCTCACTTACTACTAATGTTCCGGGATTTTGATTAAAACTTGATCGAACATGAATGACTACATTGTAATTTTTTGCAAACTCCACACTTCTAGAATGGAGCACTCCTGCTCCAAGACTTGCAAGCTCTAACATTTCGTCGTAGGTAATCATTGCGTGCTTTTTAGCACCGGCAACTTTGTTCGGGTCGGCAGAATAAACTCCATCGACGTCCGTATAAATTTCACATTCTTTTGCGCCGAGTGTTGCGGCTAACGCTACAGCAGACGTATCACTTCCGCCTCTACCGAGTGTTGTGATATTTTCATTTCTGTCGATACCTTGAAAGCCTGCAACGATAACGACTTTACCTAAGGCAAGTGCTTCGTCGATACGAGTGCGGTCGATCATTTCTATTTTTGCGTTGGAAAAATTTCCATCTGTAATTATCTTTACTTGTGAACCAGTAAATGATTGAGCAGGTACTCCGATTGCTTCAAGAGCCATTGCGAGAAGAGAAATGGAAACTTGTTCTCCCGTAGAGAGTAGCATATCCATTTCGCGTCTACTTGCGTTTGGATTAATCTTTTCCGCAAGATCAACTAATTCGTCTGTCGTATGACCCATAGCAGAAACAACAACAACTACATGAGAGCCACTATCATGATACCCTTTGATTCGATTGGCTACATTTTTTATTTTGTCAGTAGTTCCGACCGAGGTTCCACCATATTTTTGAACAACTAAATTTTGCATAAATTCTAGTTCCATAATTTTAGAAAAAGGCTGAAGGTCAAATCTAAAATTATAGTAACTGCCGAATAATCTAGAAAAGGATTATCATTTCAAAATATCTTTTCTCGTGAGCTCAAATATTTGCACTAGAAAACGGGAAAGCTCTTCTCCTGCTTCTTTGGAAGGACGAATTTTATAATTAAAAACTTTTAGTCCGAAGCGGATAAAGAAGTTATCCACAAACTCACTTTCGGAGCGAAGGGAAAAAAGC
>JANYCR010000196.1 GCA_025360185.1 Leptospiraceae bacterium
CGAATCCAGCGACTATACATAATTTGCCGGCGAGCATAACGTCAGTCGCTCTCTTGATACCGTCAGCTAAGGATTCACGGCAACCGTAGAGGTTGTCAAATTTTGATTTTGTGACCGAGTCGTTTACGTTGATAGCAGGAATTTTTAAATCGCCTTTGCCCATCATCTTCATAAGTTGCACAACACCCGTAGTTGTTTCTTCGGAAACGCCTTTAATTTCAGCGAGTAGGTGAGGGTGTTTTGTGTGAATATGGTAAGTTAAATCACCACCGTCATCCAAAATCATGTTCGGACCTTTTCCATTTGCGAAAGTAATTGTTTGCTCAGTGCACCACCAATATTCTTCTTCGGTTTCTCCTTTCCAGGCAAACACCGGTATGCCTACTTTAGCGATTGCGGCAGCAGCATGGTCTTGCGTAGAAAAAATATTACAAGAAGCCCATCTAACTTCCGCACCTAGAGCGATTAACGTTTCAATCAGCACTGCTGTTTGAATTGTCATGTGTAAAGAGCCTGCGATTCTTGCACCGGCTAATGGCTTTTTAGCGCCATACTCTTTTCTGATTGCCATTAGTCCTGGCATTTCCTTTTCAGCTAAAATGATTTCTTCTCTTCCCCAGTTAGCGAGAGATAAATCTTTAACTTTAAAATCTTCTGTTTTAGTTGTTGTTGCGGACATGATGTCCTCCTTTTTTAGTTGCTTTGATTGCGATAATTTTAAAATAAGAATGCGTTTCTTGCTCTATGATTTCTTTTATTTCGAAGTTAGCGGCGCGTAACCACTCTGTGAGCAAATCAGGATTAAACCCTAGCCATAAGTCAGCGTAAGTATCTCTCATAAATTCTTTGTCGTGTTTTTTTAAATCCACGATGCAAAGCGAGCCTTTGTTTTTTAAAACTCGGTTTGCCTCTTGCAAAACGAGTGGGGGATTGGAGATATGATGAAGAACCATGGAGGCTACTACTGCGTCTGCGGAGTTTGCTTTGAATGGTAGATTTTCTAAGGGCGCCTCTACAATCTTAATTCTCTTTTGATTGGAAAAAATTTTCCTTGCTTCCTCCAGCATTTTCTCTGAGGAGTCAATGCCGATTACCTGCTTGGATTTTTTTAAGAGATAAGGAAAGAGCCCGCCGGGTCCACATCCTAAATCTAAAATCGTTTCTGATTTTGCTGGCAGGTAAGACAAAATTTGATTTCTATAAATATCAGGATTTAGAACTTCTTCTTGGATTCTGTCCCAGTTTTTACCAACTTTATTAAAATAACGATTGCTTTTATCTTCTCGATTCTTGAGTAAAATAGCGACTTTTTGTTGATCTGTTTCTCTATGAGGCAAATCCTCTTTATGCGATAGAATCAATTGATTGATGTCAAAAGCAAATTCGTTTGCGGTCGTGGACTCTTCGGGTAGTTTATAATAGACCCAAGTCCCTTCTCTATGTGATTGTAAAAGCCCAGCGTCATGCAAGATTTTTAAATGCCTAGAAATCCGAGACTGACCCATATCTAAAACGTCAGTGATTTCATTTACATTGAAAGATCCAAACGAAAGAATATTGATAATACGAATGCGTGTCTCGTCCGAGACTGATTTTAAAGCGTTTAGGATTACTTTTGCTTGCATCGCCTTTGTTTTTTCGAGGGTCGTCATATTCTAATAACCATATATCAAGATATCTTGATATATGTCAAGCGAGAATTCTAGACAATCCCTCTTTGTCCTATTTGCTATGAAAAATGACTTTAAAGAATACCCACCGAAAATAACATCGAATCCAAAAGGAGAGCAGTATGAACCAAACAAACCAAACAGGAATCAGGATAATAGGTATTATCCTGATTCTATGTATAGCGATACATTGCTCTAGTATACCAGAAGAAATCAATGAGCCAGTGAATACGAATCCTGTGAAAGTCAAACCTGCAAACAATCCAAATTTTAACGATTCGGTGAAACTAAAGAACGGAACGATAATTGAGAGTGTAAAAGTAGTCGTTACCAAAGAATCATTAGTCTTAACAGATGAAAATGGGAAAACAAACGTTTACTCCAAGAAAGAAGTTTCGGATGTTGTTAAGAATGGAAAGTTTACTGATGCGAAAGAACCGGCGAAGAAAGTCCCAGCAAACACATCGTCAGGAAAATGGAGCGACTATCAAGGCTCAATGAATTGGAAGGATGCAACTGCAAAATGTGCGAGCTTCGGAATGTGGCTACCTACGATTGAAGAGTTAAAGACTGCATATACGGCAGGAGTTAGAGAATCTGAGGGGCGCGATGGTGTCTTTTATCAGTATTCTAAGCCTTATGGTAATAGCTATAAGCATTTTTTCATTGTCGGTGTTGGCGGTGCGTACCACGGCATTCTTTACTCTAGCGAGAATGTTCTCTGTCGACGTTAAAATGTGTGGTAGATTATTTGACTAATGTGGAGTATCCGGTCACCGAGTGAATTTTGCAAACAGATGCAAAATTCACTCGGTGACCGGAATTTAACGTGTAGGTTTATTTTTAGAGACACCGGCATTCGCAAAAAAGCAAAAGCTCATAATGGAAAATATTCTTGCCAAATTAAACCATAATGGTAAACTTAGTTTTCATTATGGAATCAAAGAAAATACTCATTTTGCCTATTATAAATCGAATTCTTACTGGTCTTGGGGAGAATATTCGTCTTGCTAGACTCAGGAGAAGATTTTCTGCGAGTTTAGTTTCACAGAGAGCAGGAATTTCTCGTCCAACACTTCGTGCCATTGAGCATGGAGAGCCAGGTGTTTCGATTGGTGCGTATGCAAATGTTCTACTAAGTTTAGGTATGGAGAAAGACCTTACACTGATTGCGGCTAACGATAGTCTGGGAAGAAAGTTGCAGGATACAAAATTACTCGTAAAGAAAAGAGCACCCAAAAAGAAAAAGGAGACATCTCTTGCCAAATAGACAAATTCATGTTTATGCAGATTGGGCAAATATAGATAAGCCGCTATTATTGGGAATACTCAACTGTATCCCCGGAAGAGGAGAAGAAATTTTTTCCTTTGAGTATTCTTCTACTTGGTTAGAAAGTGGATTTAGTCAAATACTAGATCCAGCTCTTCAACTTTATAAAGGTACGCAGTATGCTCCTGAATCACAAATTAACTTTGGCATGTTTTTAGATTCATCCCCTGATAGATGGGGGAGACTCCTGATTCGCCGCAGGGAAGCGGAATTGGCAAGAACTGAGAAACGACCTCTACGGAAATTAAAAGAATCTGATTATCTTTTAGGAGTGTTTGATTTACATAGGCATGGTGGACTTCGTTTTAAATTGGAAGATAATGGAGATTTCTTGGATAACCAAAAAGATTTTGCAACTCCTCCTTGGACTAGCCTTCGTGAATTAGAACACGCCAGTTTACAATTAGAAAAAGAAGGCATTGAAAAATCTCCACAGTATGGTAAATGGCTACGCCTTCTTATCAATCCAGGGACATCGCTCGGAGGGGCAAGACCCAAGGCAAGTGTG
>JANYCR010000197.1 GCA_025360185.1 Leptospiraceae bacterium
TGCGGCGAGTACTTCCGGTGCGTGGTTTGGCGATTTCTCCGGTGGCGCTGTGTCCTCCTATAGTAAGACTAATAGTAATTATGTGCGTTGTGTATCAGGACCGTAGTAGGCTATTTGGTTATCTACCCACTGTCTATACTATAATGCATATTCACAAAGATTTAAAAAACAAAATAAAAGGAGAAGCAAAAATGTTTCCTAAATTCTTACTAGTTATTTTTTCATTCTTATATTTATTTGCAATGCAAATGGGAGCAACACCGTTTACGGACAACGGGGATGGTACAGTAAAAGACCAAGCAACGAATCTTGTTTGGCAGAAGTGTAGTCAAGGGCTAACAGGAACTAGCTGTAGTAGTGGGAGCACGACGACTGCTACATGGGCAAGTGCAGTCAGCTATTGTAATGGTTTGTCCTTGGCAAGTAAAACATGGAGACTACCGAATACAAATGAACTGAAATCAATTATTGACTATACAAAAACAAGTTCTCCGGCAATTGATTCCACCGTCTTTCCTGCAACTATCGCCGTCTATTATTGGAGTTCTTCTACGTATGCGGCGATTACTACCAATGCGTGGATCGTCGATTTCTCCGGTGGCAATGTGTTCAACTTCGATAAGACTAATAACTATTATGTGCGTTGTGTATTCGGACCGTAGTTAGGCTATTTGGTTTTTATACTTACCTATTCCCAATTTTTCGATAATTGTAGAGCTTAATCTAAATTAGCCCCTTTCCGAAGCGGAAAGAGGCGACTTGATTGTAAAGGTATGACTAGTAATACAAAGTCTTGGATCGGTAAGTAAGCAGAAAATATACGTCATGCAAAAGTGTGTTGTTGTAAAAAATTTAATTTAATACGAATAATTAGGATTATTCGTTAGAGGAGATGAATATGAGTCAGCTTATAAAGAGGATAATTTTAATTAGCCTAATTTTTGGAATAGCAATTGGATGTAGAACTTTATCTCCAGCAGTTGGAATTAAAGGAATTGATTCGACGTTTTTTGGCTTTGGTGCAAAAGCAGAAATTGCTCATGTAGATAGTACGAAAAGAATTGTTACCTATTTATTGAATAAAGATAAAGCTCCTTTCTTTTGTGCTGAACCGACACCAGATGTTGGACTTAATGCTCAATACGAAGCTCTAGTGGAGCTAATGACTAAAACGCCAATAGCCGAAGCAAAGCAAAAAGGAGAAGTGAAAGGGAATGAAACTGTGAAGGAACTCGGCGGAAGAACGCAAACTATTCTTTTTTTGAGAGAGGCATTTTACAGACTGTGTGAGATGAATTTGAATTATGCCGTTGAAAAATCTATTAAAACAAAAAAACAAGAAGGCACTAATCTAGCGAAAACAGAAAATTCTGTAGATAAGGCTGATGAGAATTTAGGTTTAAGTATTGACCAATATCAAAAAGCTTACCAAAAAATTTTACTGACTTCTTTAATTTTAAATAATCCTGATATTTTGAAATCAGAAAATTGGTTTGCATTTCGAGAGTATTTAGATGTCCCTGAGAGCAACTCAGAAAGAAAAAAGGACACAAAGGGAGAGTCTGAGAGTGATAAGGATTTTAAAAATAGAGAGAATCTTATGGAATTAGAAGTAAGAAAAATATCTGAGGAAACAAAGTTATTAGAGAAAAAAAGAGAAATCCTTGAACTAGAATTAAAGAAGAAAGGATTAGATCCTAATGCCGCAGATAATTCTAATTCTCCGTCAAATATCCAGAATAATATAATTTTGAATAAAGAAATAGAGAATAATTGCACAATTCAAACAAAGGAAAATCCTAAATCAACGCCAATCAAAAAAACGAAAAAGCCATGCCCATAGTTCTGTAGTTACCCTCTTTCGTATACTGACCTATCCCCAACTTTTTAGTAATTGTATTGCATAATCTAAGTTAGCCCCTTTCCGACACATTCGACAAGCTCAGTGCAAGCACGGAAAGAGGCGACTTATTATAGTTTTCAAAAAAAATTTCGGTTTACTACCTATACTAAAGAGTTACCTCTTTCCGCATCGGAAAGGGGTGCAATACGCAAAAATAAATCAATACCAATAAAGTCGGGGATAGGTGAGAAAGTCGTGCAACGCAGAAAAATAAATCAATACCAATAAAGTCGGGAATAGGTGAGAAAATCTACAAAGCCGACAATAGGTGAGTCTAACAAAAGCACCCATGCAAAACACAATCATAAACGCCAACCAAGAAAAACTAGAACTAGCCAGTTTATTACTTTTGAATGATAAATTAAAATACTTGACAGAATCAAATTATAAAAGCAAACTTTTCTAATGGAGAAAAGAACGCCGCATTATAAATTAAGTAAGGTGAAATCATTAATTCAATCTAAACAATTTATAGTTACAGGGACTGCTAGAAAAACGGCTGCATATAATTTTGCATTTAGCGAGGAGCAAATATTAGAGGCAGTTCTTTCTTTAGAGATGAATAGTTTTTATAAATCTATGACTTCTCACGATGATCATTCTCTTTGGCAAGATGTTTATAAAAGTAAATTGAAAAATAATATTCGAGCTTATATCAAATTGCAAATAATTTCAGAGACAACGGTAATAGTCTCTTTTAAGGAGGAATAAAATGAAGGATAGAAAATGGAGTGATTGCCCTTCCTGTGGAGCCAAAGGAAGAATGACTTTGAAAAAAGGAATGAAAGAAACCTATCAAGTAAAGAATTATGGAATTGTTACGATTTCCGATCTTTCTGGATATGAATGTTCCAAATGTAAGGAAAGAATTTTTCTAATAAAGTCTTCGAATAAAATTAATTCTGCAATAGTAGATTTAAAAGCAAAGAAAGATTCTGATAAGATTGTCGCTTCAGAGTTAGTTCCGGTGGAGGAATTCATGAAGAAATTCAAAAAGACAAGACAACGAATTCACCAAATGATGGAAGAAGGAAAAATTCAATATGCATATGTGGGTAATTTGAAGTTTCCGCTAAGGTCGGAGTTAAGGAGGGGATGATTGTACCGAATTGGTTGCATGCGAAGGCGTAGTAGTCCAAATCATAAACGGCAAAGCCACCCAAGAAAAACTAGAACTAGCCAAACACTTTCGGCAGAATATGACGCAAGCAGAGACGAAGCTATGGAAGCGGCTACGGGCAAATCAATTAAAAGGATTACATTTTCGTAGACAGCAAGTAATATTTGGATTTATCGTTGATTTCTATTGTCACAAATACAAATTAATAGTTGAGATAGATGGAGATGTGCATGATAATCGGGAGGAACTCGATTTAGCAAGAGAAAATATTTTAATCCAGAACGGATTTCGAATCATTCGATTTAAAAATAGTCAAGTAGAAAATAATATAGAGGAAGTTTTAACGAAGGTTTTGGATGTTGTGGTGGATACTTAATATTAGCCTGTTTCGTAAACTCACCTATCCCCAACTTTTCAGTTCTTGTCGAGCTTAGTCTATATTAGCCCCTTTCCTAAGAGGAAAGAGGCAACTAATTCTAGTTTAGA
>JANYCR010000264.1 GCA_025360185.1 Leptospiraceae bacterium
CTCTTAAGGCCGTGTACAAATTCTCTCCGCTACTGCCAAAGTATTCGACCACACAATCGTTGTAAACTCTTAATTTCCAGTATATTTTATGATCGCAGCCGTCTTCACAGGAACCCCATCCGTAAGCATAGGTGAATTGAACAAAATTAACATTCAACGAATCGCTGATATTTTTAACATCGTTAAATCCGGTATTAGGCAGGGCTCCAATGACGCCGGGAACATTTTTAATCTGATTGGCTAATGCCAGGAATTAAAGGGGATGAATTTTTAATTATAGTTCATAAAAAATACCCAGGAATTCAATCCATCTTAATTACTGGTCACGCAGATGAAAAAGCAGTAGAAAGAGTAAAAAAAGAAGCAGGAACTTATACCGTTTTATCAAAACCCTGGAATCCAAATGAACTATTTGAAGCTGTTCAATTCTGTTGCAGTAAATACTAACAAAAAAAGTTCGAATCAAACAACCTTTCTTGCATCCCAAACAAAACGAGTAATATATTTGACAAAAAGTTTAATATATTGGATATGGTATGCATGTTAGGGAAAAAGAATTTGAATACATCTGAATCTTTTCTTGTAAAATTTATTTTAACTTTCATTGCTTTGCTTTTCATATTGATCGTTTTAATTGTACCATTGTTCTCTATTTTTGTTTATGCATTTGAACGCGGATACGAAGTATATATCGCAAGTATAACTGACCCAATCGCCATATCCGCAATGCAACTTACCTTTATTGCTGTAATTTTTACAGTTCCTCTTAATCTTATTTTTGGAGTTGCTGCATCCTGGGCAATCGCACGATTTGAATTTACAGGAAGAAGTCTACTCATTAGCTTAATCGATATTCCTTTTTCAGTTTCCCCAATTATATCCGGTATGATTTACGTTCTAATTTTTGGAACACAAGGTTACTTTGGAGAATATTTATACAACCATGATATTAAAGTTATATTTGCGACTCCAGGAATTGTGTTAGTAACTATATTTGTAACATTCCCGTTCATTGCCAGGGAGCTAATCCCTATTATGCAAACACTTGGATCGGAAGAAGAAGAAGCAGCTATTATACTTGGTGCAAGCGGTTGGCAAACTTTTTGGAAAGTAACATTACCAAATATAAAATGGGGTATTTTATATGGAGTTATTTTATGTAACGCGAGAGCAATGGGAGAATTTGGAGCTGTATCTGTTGTATCAGGACATATAAGGGGGCTAACAAATACAATCCCCCTACACGTAGAAATTCTATACAATGAATATAACTATGTTGGCGCTTTTGCCGTAGCATCCATTTTAGCATTAGCCGCTATCGGAACTTTAATTGTAAAAGAAATCGTAAGTTATTTTAGTCATAAAGGTGGCAGATCATGAGTATAGAAATTCAAAATATCAATAAGCATTTTGGAAAGTTTCATGCAATCAAAGGATTAGATTTAAAAATTGAAGCAGGAGAGCTTGTTGCTTTACTTGGACCGTCTGGTTGCGGCAAAACGACATTACTCCGCATTATATCAGGTCTAGAACACCCAGATTCTGGCTCTATTTTATTTTCGGGTCAAGATGCTATTGACAAGCATATTAGTGAAAGAAAGGTAGGATTTGTTTTTCAACATTATGCGCTATTTAAACATATGAACGTATTTGAAAATGTTGCTTTCGGACTTAAAGTTCGACCAAGAAAATTTCGTCCTTCTAAATCAGAAATTAAAGATCGCGTAGAGAGCCTGTTAAAACTTGTAAAATTAGAACTACTTCAAGATAGGTATCCATCGCAACTTTCCGGCGGACAAAGACAAAGAGTTGCACTTGCAAGAGCCTTAGCCGTTGAACCACAAGTTCTTTTGCTGGATGAGCCATTTGGTGCGTTAGACGCTCAAGTAAGAAAAGAACTTCGAAGATGGCTTAGAAGACTCCATGACGAAATTCATGTGACAAGTGTTTTCGTAACACATGACCAAGAAGAAGCCTTAGAAGTAGCGGATAGAGTTGTAGTAATGAACCAGGGAAAAATAGAACAAGTAGGAACTCCTGAAGAAGTATATACTAATCCTGCAACACCGTTTGTTTATAATTTCATTGGAAATGTCAACCTATTTCATGGAAGAGTTGAGAACGGCAAATTATTCTTAGGCGACAAGCAAATAGAGCATGCAGGATCGACCAAATCTGAGGATAACAAAGCTTATATTTATATTCGCCCTTATCATTTTGATATTCACCGAACTAAGCAGACTGATACAATTTCAAGTGCAATCATAGAACATATTAGCCCAGCCGGTTCTCATGTAAGAGTTGAATTGCTAGATGAATTCCGACAGCCAATTCTTGTAGAAATTCCAACAATGCGTTACAAAGAACTCGGAATTAAGAAAGGTGATCAAGTTTTTGTAAGTCCAAAAGAAACAAGAGTTTTCTTTGACGAATCTTCAGATTATACAATATAAAACTGGTACAATTTTTTCTTTAATGAAGCGAATAACAACTGGTTGACAATAGTTTAATATTTAAAAGAAAGGTAAACATGTTTGGCAAAAAGAAAAGTATACTCCCCGGTTTTGGAATTTCTCTTGGATACACAATTTTTTATCTTAGCATAATTGTTATTATCCCCATTGCCGGTCTTTTTATAAAAACCTCCACATTGAGTTTTGGAGAATTTTGGGATGTGATAACAACGCCAAGAGTAATTGCTTCTTATAAACTAAGCTTTGGCGCATCTTTTCTTGCTGCTTTAGTTGATTCTATTTTTGGTCTTCTAATTGCATGGGTTTTGGTAAGGTATGACTTTTATGGGAAAAAAATTATCGATGCGTTAATTGATTTACCCTTTGCACTTCCGACAGCAGTTGCCGGAATTACACTAGCGACTATCTATTCCAAGAATGGATGGTTTGGACGTTTCTTAGAGCCAGCCGGAATTTTTGTAGCTTACAAACCAGCCGGTGTTTTTGTTGCATTAGTATTCATAGGTCTTCCATTTATCGTTCGTTCAGTGCAACCAGTGATTGAAGAATTAGACCAGGAAGTAGAAGAGGCAGCAGCTAGTCTTGGGGCTAACAGGTTACAAACTTTTACTAAGATTATTCTTCCTAGCATATTACCTGCTTTAATCAGTGGATTTATCTTAGCTTTCGCGCGTGGTCTTGGAGAATACGGCTCTGTAGTTTTTATTTCTGGAAACATGCCTATGATAAGTGAAATTACACCACTCCTTATACTTACTAAGTTAGAACAATACGATTACCCGGGAGCAACAGCGTTAGCAGTATCGACATTATTGATTTCGTTCGTATTATTCTTCTTTGTCAACATTATTCAATGGTGGACGGCTAATAGACATAAGGCGTAAACACTCTCCAGCTATAAGAGTGATACTCTGCATTTATAAATTAACCCACTCTATCATAAGAAAGAGTTTCATACTGATTTTCTTTTTTGGAAATTGCCTTTTTTAGTAATCCTTTTATTTTTGTGTTGTACGGATTAGATTTATAAGACTTCTCCAATAACTTTACTGCACTATCATAGTAACCAGCTCTATAATTTATATAACCCAATAGCCAGAGAGAACTTGCATGGTTTTTATTTAAATTAAGTGCTCTTTCTAAATAACCTATAGCTTCCTTACCCTGACCAAGTCTTTCCATGCATAAACCGGTGTAGTATAAAATTTGATAATTCTCCCCGTCGATTTCCGAAAGCAATTGCAATGCTTTTTCAAACTGAAAATGTTGAATATGCTTTAGTACAGGTTTGAGTCTATCTCCGATTAGCTGCACAGACTGGATAACTTCCTCGGAGCCAATATACTCAATACGTAATAGCGACAAATCATCGGTTAAATCACCTATTGCTAGTAAGTTAGAATAAATTTTATTCAAATCTCCTTCAGAATTGGAAACAGTTTTTAGAAATAATTTTTCATCCTCATTTAAAATTCGATCACCAATTTTCCTGTCATCAGAAATATTCAAATCATCTTTTCCATCACTGCCAACTAGTAACATATCTCCCGGCTCTAATTGAACTTCATTCAGAGCAAATTCTTGTTCAACTGGACTACCCAGTTTAAAAAGAAAAGCATTACTATCATCGAGAAAAATGGATTTGTTATCTCTATATAAAATTACAAACGGATGCTCGGCGTTAAAATAATATAATTTCCCATCCGTACTAATTAAGCCAACCACGCAGGAAATTAACATCGAGCCATCAAAAGCCAAAAATACATTATTCAGTTCTGAGTAAGTCTGTTTTAGCCACTCCTTTGGACCATCATATCTTCTTCGGTTAGATGTTGATCTTGACATGATAGAGTTCATTACCGTCCCCATCACAATTGCTCCACCTGCTCCCTGCATGGATTTACCCATCGCATCTCCATTGATAAACATTGTATAAGGCTTTCCATGAAATTCAATATTTCCTGTTATGCAAATATCTCCTCCTATTTCAGAAGCTTTATTGCGAAATTCGAAATTCTTTTTTTGCTTAATCAAGAATTCAGTTTTAATGACAGAGCTAGTATTATCATTTCTGCAAAGAGGATTCATAATTAGCGAAGTAAGAAAATAATCTCCGTCCTGGTAGCTCTTTAATGTTTGAACAGTTTCTAAAGTATCCTGCAATTCGACCGTTCTTTCTTTGACTTTATCCTCTAACTCGGAAGCATATTTTTTGAGGCGCATATTGACATTACGAATAGAAATTAACATATTTTGAAATGATTCTGCTAATTTCCCTGTTTCATTTTCTGTTTTTAATTCAGGGGAATAATCATAGACGTTTAAGTTTAATTTGCCTCCACTAATTTCAGAAGATATTTCTTTTAACTGGTGAATCGGTAGAGATAAAGAATTTGCCATTCCGAGAGATAGAAAAAGAGCAAGTCCCATTCCTAAAAGAGCAATCAAAATTGTAATTCGATTAGCTTCTTCCTTAAAGATAATCACTTCTCTGAGAGAAGAAACTGCTTTCACATATCCTCGGCTAACACCAGTATAATCCTGAAAGGGAACAAGTGTTATTAAAGAATTTTTGTTAATAGAATAATAATTAATCGTTTCTCCTTTCTTAACTTTTTTTAAAAGATGAATATCAGGGTTAGCTTCTAAGTCTTCTTCCAATGTTGAAGCAATGATATTATTATCAGATTTATTTTGAAGAATATTTTTAGAAGTATCAAAACGATATATCGTATAATCTTCATGGTAATCTTCTTTTAATTTTTGTAAGAATGCTTTTCCGAAATCCGAGTTGTATTCAATTGTGCCAATATACTGGTCAAAATACTGTAATGGAACTACGACTATGAACTTATATCCATATTCCGCTTCTTCCAAGCCTTTCACTATTTTTTTTCTCTATTAGCCACAACGACAGAATTTTGAACCAAAGAGATATCATTCCCAACTTTTTCTGGTTCGCCTGTGTAAAAAACCGTTACTAAATTTGGAGAATAAAATTGAAATCGAATAGCTCCATAAGCTTGTAGCTTTGAATGAAGAGGAGAGATTAATTGCTGTAAGCCCCATTTATTTCCGAAAGCAAATGCACTTAGAATTTCCTTATTCTCGGTAATTCCAAATAAAGTAGCTTCATTATTTTCTATCGTTGACTTAAGAGCAAATTGAACAGAAGTCTCTACTCTTTTAGAAATTTCTTTCACTCTTAAGTTTAGGAGCTGTTCTTGAATGGAATATTGGTGAATGACATACGGGACAATGAGTAAGCTAGAAAGTCCAAAAAGTGCAATGAGCATTTGCCGTCGCAAAGAAATGTTTTTAAACCTTCGCTTTAATTCCCCTATTAGATCTTTTTGCATTAGCGCATTAAAAGAAATAATGAGTAAAGCAAGAATACCAAGAATTTTCATTTTGGACTCCTTTTATAGGATAAGCCTGTAAATGTAATCCAATATATATTGGATATTTATTAAAAGAAACGCTACAAATAAGAAAGAACTCTCACCTTCTTCAATAGGAAATTTTCTATATAAACTATATGCAATATGATTTGCCAGTAAAATAACAAAGATTCCAAAGCCTAACCTCTATTATGCTACTGGCAAAATATATTACTACTGCTTATGAATCTCTTGCAATGACCTAATCGTAAATCCCTTATTGCCCATCTCGACTAAACCGTCGACGAGTGCTCGAGCAGCTTCCGCAGTAGTCAAGCAAGGAATCCGATACTTAATCGCTGCTTGTCTAATGGCAAACGCATCATCGCGAGTAACTCGACTGAGAGGAGTGTTGATAATTAAGTTTATCTTCTTCTCTTTGATATAATCTACAACATTCGGAAATCCTTCATTGATTTTATTAATAACGAGCGACATAACGCCGTTATCCGACAAGAGCTTGTGAGTTCCTTTAGTGGCTATTAGGTTGTAGCCGAGCTTTGAAAGTTTAACGATATAAGGCAATAAATCTGCTTTTGTTTTATCATTAATACTTACAAAAATTGTCCCGCCTTTCGGTGTTTCTTCTCCAGCCATGATTTGTGCCTTTAAATAGGCTTCGCCGGCAGTAGCGGCAATTCCCATTACCTCACCGGTTGATCTCATCTCAGGTCCTAAGATTGTATCTACTCCTGGAAATTTATTAAAAGGAAGAACTGCTTCTTTTACATTGACAAGCTTGACTGAAAACTCATCAGCAGAAATTAAATCTTTTAGTTTTTTTCCAAGCATGATCATAGTAGCATACTTTACAATTGGAATTCCAATTGCTTTAGAAACAAAGGGAACCGTTCTAGATGCTCTAGGATTTACTTCGAGTATATAAAGAGTTTCCTCTTTGATTGCGAATTGAATATTGATTAGTCCCTTAACTTTAAGCTCAAGAGCCAACTTACGAGTAGCCGCTTTTATCTCTATAAGCATTTTTTCGGAAATGTTTTGCGGAGGAAGCATACAAGCAGAATCCCCACTATGCACTCCCGCCTCTTCGATATGCTCCATGATTCCAGCGATAAATACAGTCTCTGCATCGGATAACGCATCTACGTCTACTTCGATGGCACTATCAAGAAAAGAATCAATTAGAATTGGTCTATCCTCTGAAATCTCTTCCGCTTCGTCCATATACTTATCAAGTCCTGCTTCATCGTTAATGATTGCCATCGCTCGTCCGCCTAATACATAACTCGGACGAACTAAAACGGGATAGGAAATTTCTTTTGCAATCTTGCGGGCATCTTCTCTTCTAGATGCCATACCATTTGCCGGTTGCTTTAAATCTAGTTTTTGCAAGACTTCGATGAATCGTTTCCTATCTTCAGCACGATCAATAGAATCAGGACTCGTGCCAAGAATTGGAACTCCGCGTTTTTCTAATTCGTTTGCGAGTTTAAGCGGTGTTTGCCCCCCAAATTGGACGATGACTCCAGCCGGCTTTTCATTGCGGTAAATATTCATTACGTCCTCTAAGCAAAGAGGTTCAAAATACAATCTGTCAGATGTATCATAGTCGGTAGATACTGTTTCAGGATTAGAATTTACCATTATAGATTCCACGCCCATATCTTGTAGAGCATAAGAAGCATGACAACAACAATAGTCAAATTCAATTCCCTGACCAATTCGATTCGGTCCACCACCTAAAATCATAACTGATTTTTTATCAGTAACGTTGGACTCGTCTTCATCATCATAGGTTGAATAAAAATAAGGGGTATATGCCTCGAATTCTCCAGCACAGGTATCAATTCTTTTGTAAACAGGAAAGATTTTTTCTTTGATTAAATAGTCTTCTATTTCTTTTTCTTTATTAACCAAGATGGAATTTACTTGCGATTTGATTTTACTGACAACTGACTCTGAAGCAAGTATAGATTCAATTTGATCCTTAGAGGAAAGATAAGCAAGTTGTCGATTTGAAAATCCGAACTGCTTCATCTTGCGGATAACGACAAATCCTTTTTCTATGAATTCAAATTCTACCTTGTGGATATCTTCCATTTGTCGCAAGAACCAAGGCTCCATTCCAGTAATAGTAGCGATTTCCTCTACGGTAAAACCAGCATTAAACGCTAACTTCAAATTAAAGATTCGTTTATCAGTAGGAATTTTAATTGCCTTTGTGATATAAGCTTTTTTTTCAGAAGCGGGCACTCTATGTAATTCGATTAGTTCTTTTAAATTTCCATCGGAACCAAAACCCAAACGGTCATTTTCTAAAGAACGGAGAGCCTTTTGAAAACTTTCTTTAAAGGTTCTCCCGATTGCCATGGACTCACCTACCGCTTTCATTTGAACACCTAGCGTGCTATCGGCGCCCGGAAATTTTTCAAATGCAAATCTTGGAATTTTAGTAACCACGTAATCAATAGACGGTTCGAAGCTTGCGGGGGTAACGCGTGTTATATCGTTCTTAATCTCATCAAGAGTATAACCAATCGCAAGGAGTGCTGCAATCTTTGCGATTGGAAAACCTGTCGCTTTCGAAGCAAGTGCGGAAGAACGCGATACCCGCGGGTTCATTTCGATTACAATTACATCACCGTTTTGAGGATTCACCGCAAACTGAATATTAGACCCACCTGTCTCAACTCCAATTTCGCGAATAATCTTAAGAGCCATATCTCTCATAGACTGGTATTCTTTGTCGGATAATGTTTGTTGAGGAGCAACAGTAATAGAATCTCCAGTGTGAACTCCCATTGGATCAATATTTTCGATGGAACAAATGATAACAACGTTATCCGCTGTATCTCGCATTACTTCGAGTTCGTATTCCTTCCAACCGATGACTGATTCTTCAATTAAAATTTGGCTAATAGGAGATGCATTTAATCCCTTCATTGCCACTTCTTCGAAATCTTCTTCTCTCGGGCAATGACCACCGCCAGTTCCAGCGAGAGTAAATGCCGGGCGGACAATGAGTGGTATCCCCACTTCGTCTTTGATTTTTCTCGCCTCTTCCAAATTAGTAGCAAGGCCTGACTTCGGAACATTCATTCCGATAGAGATCATTACTTTTTTGAATAAGTCTCTGTCCTCTGCTTTTTTGATTGCCTCTGACTGTGCGCCAATGAGTTTCACTCCATAGCGTTCCAAGATTCCTTCTTTCACAAGACTCATAGCTAAGTTTAAAGCAGTCTGCCCACCAACTGTCGGAAGAACAGCGTCTGGTTTTTCTTTCTCTATAATTTTAGCAAGAACAGAAACCGTTAGTGGCTCAATATAAGTCGCATCAGCAAGCATAGGATCCGTCATTATAGTGGCGGGATTTGAATTCACCAAAATAGTCCTTAAACCTTTTTCTTTCAATGCTTTTGCAGCTTGAGTCCCAGAGTAATCGAACTCGCAAGCCTGCCCAATTACAATTGGACCGGAACCAATGATTAAAACAGAGGAAATATCTTTACGTTGTGGCATATCATATGTCAGAATTTATGAAAACATCTTATTCTCAAGTAATATCCATTCACAAAGTTGCAAAAACATTTATTTTAAAACTAGGGATTGCCCGCGAATTCTGTTCAAAGGATTTTTTACGTTTCAGTATTATCACGGGTAATTCAGGAAAACAATTAAATCTCAAAGGTAAAATAGACCAGCCAATACCCTTAGAAATAAAGATTGAAGTTCCTTGAGAGTTTTTTTTGAAACCATAATTATAATTCTTATTGTTTACCGGTATAACAGGCGTAATCCCGAAGAATGGCAATATAACTTGGCCACCATGAGTATGACCTGAAATAAATAAATCAACGTGTGAATTTTGGACGATATCCGCAGAATCAGGATTATGCGCTAGAACGATAGTAAAAGTTTTTGATGATACATTCATTAAAGCTTTGTCGATTCCTAGCTCGTCTTCCCAAAAATCTCCAGCTCCAGCAACTATAATCTGTTTATCTCCTCTTGAAATTATTTTATATTTATGCCGAACAGAGTTACTACTTTTTTCTAAAAGCTCCAAAGCAAGCGGCTCATTCGCCCAATGATCATGGTTTCCATTTACAAAATAAACACCTTCCCTCGCATGAAGTTGGTTCAAATATGTCCATACTACTTTTAACTCTTCAGAAAAATTTCTTTTCTTAACATAGTCCCCTACTCCAACAATAATATCCGGGTTATAAGAATTAGCTCTGTGAATAATATATTTTATCCACAACTCGGGCATTAAGAAGCCGTAATGAAGATCAGAAATTACTAAAATTTTAATTCCATCAAACTCAGGAGGCAGGTTTTCATACTCTATTTCATTTTCATTTGTAAGAAGTAAATAACGCTCAATAAAAGTAGAATATAATAATACAATAAAACAAATAATCGCAACTCTTTTGAAGAAAATCTTCACTATTTAATTTCCCGGCCATATTTTTTAAAGAAATCAAAGTAATTTGTCTTCCAACGGAATGACTTTCCTTTCAAATTTTGTTCTTTACTATTTTCACAAGAATAAGTAAAATAAGCATTATTTGTCTGAAAGAATAATAATGCATTTTTCTCTAATTTAATTTTCTTTGCTATCGCATAATAATGACTATACCCATTTAGATTTTTAAATTTCTTTTTTTTAAGTAATTTTTTCTCTAATTTTTTAAGATAACTTCTTAAATATACTTCGTCGTTAATTTGATTTATAAATTTTCCATTGTCAAAGCTATAGATTATTGGTAATAATTTTCCTGTATAATGTGGGTCGGGCTCTAAAGCATTATAGCAATTATTGATTTTAAATTTATAATATTTAAAGTCAGTCAGGATTAACTCTTTATTTTTATCGCCATCTAAATCCCGTAAACTAAATTCAATTATGTCTTCGACGGCACCTTGGCGTAAAACATTGCCCTCGAAATAAAAATAATATAAATTAGAACTAACCATTCCTTCTCCACCTGTAGTAGCCTGAACAAAAAAAATATCTTTGCCTGCAATTTTCTTTCGTTTTGTTTTAATGATATAATGCATCCCCATCAGAGATTCATGCAAAACTTTTTTTGTTCTTATATCGATAACTTTAAACTCTGATACAAAACTTGAAACCGGTCGAATGTAAACTTTATAGGCATCTCCCCAATCATACTCTGTTCCAAAAATAGAAGATACACATAAAACATAGAATATAATTCCCCAAAAAATAGATTTACTTTTCAAACTGCCTTGCCTCGATTTTTAAATCTTTGATATATAGTGAATAACCGCATTTTTCAAAATAAGATAGAATAGTTTCAGCGATTTCTTTTTCAAAATGATCTTTATCTATCTCCTTTACCCTTTCGGCAGAAATAGAATTTTTTTCCAGATATACAGACTCAACCATTTTCGTTTCAAATAATAATTTTAATAAGTATGGCATAGAGTTTTCAAAATTTTCCTTAGCCAAGGCAAAAGTTTGGATTGGAGAATCTGCGGATATGACATACCTGTCTATATAAAACAAAAAAATGAAACCACCGGAACGATCTAGAACTTCTAAATGTACATTCGGATAATAAAAATAAGCCGCTTCTTCTTCATGATAATCAATATATGCGCCTCGCAAGAATAATTCATCTTGTTCTGCTATGATTAATGGTACGGGGTATTCAAACAAAGTCTTTCGAATTAGTTTATAATCATCGAAACCAACCTGACATTGTATCTTTTCTTTTTGATAGACTACTGACACTTTAAATGCCGATTTGACATTAGCCGGTCGATTCTCTAAATGATTTTTTATTTTTTCTATCGCAGTTTCCGAGAAATAGAGCGGAGATTGATTTACAGTGATTGATTTTCTTTTTTCAAATATAGATAAGAACTTTGCAATTAAACTCATAATTACTAGAATAAATTTCTATCTTTGTTTTACAAAATTTTTTTCATAATGCATATAACGGCTCAATTTTTCACTCAAGCATTTCAGATTATGTCCGATAAGAAATGCATGAGTATAGTATATACAAAACCGCGGAGCTTGTCCCTTGCTCCAGTAAAATGTGTGGATTGAACACACACTGTAAGTGAGGGCAATGCCTCTCATTTATTTTTATTATCTCATCCAATCCGAATGAACGAAAAGCCTTTATTAATTCTAGATTTGGATGAAACTCTAATTCATGCAAATGTAGAATTGGTTCATGAACAATTTTCCTACAAATTGCCTTTTCACTATGTATATGAGCGTCCTTATTTAAAGGAATTTCTACTTGCGGTTAATAAACTTTATGCCCTAGCCATTTGGAGTTCTGCGACAGAGGATTACATAAAAGATATTTTAAATATATCTATGCCCAGAGAAATAAATTTAGTCTTCACTTGGGATAGAAGCCATTGCACCCAAAGATTTGATGAGAACTATGGGTCTAGAATCTATATAAAGAATCTTCGCAAAGTAAAATCAAAAGGTTTTCCTCTCGAGCGTGTTCTAATCGTAGACGACTCTCCTGAAAAAATAAGACTAAATTACGGTAACGCAATTATAATTAAACCTTTTACCGGCGATCCTAATGATTCTGAGCTACTTAAACTATCGCGCTATTTAGAATTAATTGCGACTTATTCCAATTATCTGCAACTTGAGAAGAGGCATTGGTTTAAATAGCAAATAAAAAATTGCGCTAACACGTAGATTTACAATAATTTTTCGCACACATAAACCTCTTTTTGACCCAATGGGTATATGAGAGGAAGAATTTTTTATCCACCAAATCAAATCAATACATGGAAAGAATTTCCAGAAAAAAATACAAGCTCTACTCTTTTAATTCCTGCATGTCATATGGAACTGTATCACCTAAAAATAAAAGCATTTAGGAATAAGCCAAATGAATACCTTTCTTATCTATTAAAAAGCTACAGCTTCCTAATTCGAAATGGTATGATACCAAAAAATTCTAAATTGGAAACTGCTTATCAAGAAGAAGGATTGAAATTACAAAGAGTTGACTTTATCCCCAATGGTGATGATTGGGCTGAAATGAAATGCCTAAAATCTTTCTTGAACCGAAGCATGACTTGGATTTTTGTGCACCTTTTACTTTTAGATTCGCTCGAAATAGCCAAACTCCTTCCTGAAAGATTATCGGATTTCGTAGTTCCGAAGATTTCTAAATTTCGAGTAGTGGTAAAGATTATTTTATCGAGAAAAGCTTCTCTTTATACTAGGATTTTACAATATACAAGAGATAAAGCAGGATAACAAAAATATTTTTCTAGTTAAATTTCTGCTGTTACATAAACATATTTTTATCTCACTAGCGATAGCGATGGATTCGACAGACTCACCACAAGTCAAGCCTTGGTCTCTTATTACTCCTTTTGATTTATATAAATTCTAAAGAACAAGACACCGTAGGTGCGAGGGCGGTCGGTGGTTCGACTTTACTCTCGAACCAATCTAACTCTTTAAAGATAGATTAGTCGAACCACCGAATCGTCAAAAAATTTTATATGTGGCTAATTTTATTTTTTCCCACCATAATAATTCCAACTGACTAATTCGTCGAAGCTGCGTCTTTCATCAGAAACCCAATCAATCGTATTTCGTTTTCCATCCTGGTTAATATAGCCTAAACGGTAAACAGCCATTAGCTCGTGAGTATCGGGGACTCGCAGTATTTGTAAAATTTTATTCCAGTTTTCAGGAATCTCCATAGGAGTGGATACGAACTGTAAGCCTATTCCGAGAGATGTTGCCGTTAGCCAAATGTTCTGAAGGGCTGCGCCCATTGATATAAGAGAGTAGATACCTGACTTTTCTCCCGGGCGATATTCCTCTTTTCGTAGCATAAATCCAAGTAATAATGGAGAGTCAGATACTATTTTTTTTGCATCTTTACCGAGTATGTTAGGCACTCTTAGAAAATTTAATAATTTTACCCCATCGTTATCAAAAATTTTAGATATAAATGGTCGCAATATTGCTGGAACTTTATCGATGTAAATACCCGATTTTTTTTCTTCAATTTCTGTTTTTGAAAATCGAAAGTATTTTAGATACCGCTTAAAAAAATCACCCTTCGATATGAGTTGATTCATAGACTCACCAGCTATTACACCAATTTCCCTTCTGATTCCTTGATCAGTTACTAGAATGAAATCCCATGGTTGACTGTTAAAATGGGAAGGCGCTCGATTTGCTGCAAAAATAATTTCACGAATGTCCTCTTCCCTGAGTGGCTCATTTTTAAATGCCTTATTCGTTGTTCTTCTTCTAATAATACTTTCTCTTAATTCCATGCTTTAGTCTTTCTCTGTAAAACACTGTAAGTCAACGAATAAAACTGTAAATTTACTTGAAGAATTTCTGCATGTTTAGAATTCTATTTTTATGAAAATACATCCGACAGCTATTATTGACCCGAAAGCGGAACTGCATGAATCGGTAGAGGTAGGACCTTACTCCATCATCGAAGGCGATGTGCAAATCGGAGAAGGATCATGGATTGAAAGTTGCGTAAGAATTTACTCCGGCACACGAATGGGTAAATTTAATAAAATACATCACACAGCCGTAATTGGTGGACCTCCTCAGGATATGAGTTTCAAACCTGAAACTAAAACCTATACTATTATTGGAGACAATAATACATTTAGAGAAGGATTTACTTTACATCGAGCTACAAAAGAAGGCAAAGCAACTACGATAGGTAATAAAAATTATTTTATGGGACAAGCCCATATCGCTCACGATTGCGTATTTGGAGACGAAAACATAATTGTTCTAAATGGGCAAGTCGCAGGACATTGCCATATCGGAAACCATGTTTTTATTTCTGGTCTAGTCGGGCTTCACCAATTTTGCAGCGTAGGCGACTATTCAATGTTAGCCGCATGCTCCAAAATTCCGAGAGATGTTCCTCCTTATGTGACGATTGACGGAAATCCTGCAACGGTTATAGGGCTTAATTCTATTGGATTAAAGAGAGCCGGATTTTCGCCGGAAACTCGTAATAAAATTAAACATGCCTACAAAGTAATCTATCATTCTAAGATGAACACCACACAAGCGTTATCCGCCTTAAAAGCAGAAAATGATCTGTCCCCGGAAGTTCAATACATTATTAGTTTTATTGAATCTTGTGAGCGCGGAATCACTGATCATCGGGAAATATGAGATTAATCGTAACCGGGGGAGCCGGGTATATTGGAAGTCATATCGTATGCGAGTTAAACGCTCGCACTGAGCACGAAGTAGTCGTAGTTGATTCAATGGAAAAAGGTTCTGAAGTAAATCTCTTTCCGAAGAATGAATTTATCAAAGGAGATATTGCGGATGACGCTATTCTAAGGAAAGTTTTTTCTAAGAATGTTGACGCAGTATTTCATTTTGCCGCTTGGAAGGGCGCCGGAGAATCAATGTTACTTCCAGAAAAATATTCTATCAATAATCTAAATGGAACTTTAAAACTTCTAACTGCCATGTCTGAAAATAATTGTAAAAATTTTATTTTTTCTTCTTCTGCTGCCGTTTATGGTGCGCCAGTTTATCTTCCGATAGATGAGAAGCATCCTTTAAACCAAGAAAATTATTACGGCTACACTAAAGTAGCCATAGAGGAAAATCTTAAATGGTATGACAAACTTAAAGGAATCAAGTATGCCGCCTTGCGGTATTTTAACGCTGCGGGTTACGATACAAAGGGCAGAATACGTGGATTAGAAAGAACTCCTGCGAATCTTCTTCCTATCATTATGGAAACTGCCTCCGGCATGAGAGAGAGCTTTGAAATTTTTGGTGAAGACTATGAAACCCCGGATGGTACTTGCATACGTGATTATATTCATGTAAGCGATCTCGCTCTTGCACATCTTCTTAGTTTAGATTATATTGTTGCAAATCAGAGTTCAATCACGATTAACCTCGGCTCTGAAAATGGTTATTCTGTAAAAGAAATTACTTCTATGGCAGAGACCGTTGTAGGAAGATCTATTCCTCATAAGATCGGTCCGCGTCGCCCTGGTGATCCTGCGAAACTCCTAGCATCATCCGCCAAAGCGCGTGAACTTTTAAATTGGAAGCCAGTCTTCAGTGATTCGAAAACCCTCATAGAATCAATGCGGAATGTGTATCCTAGAGGGTAATTTTGATTATTCGTAAAGACTAAGATTGATTTTCTTCTTCCGTCCCATAGTCTTTGCGATTTTCTTTCACTTCTTCCACTGAATCAGATGACTCTTCTCCTGATCGAACTGTAGTTCCACCATCTCCTTCTTTCACTACTTCGAGATATATGCTCGATGCAACCGGCGCTCCAGCCGGAGGAAGTAAAGTTAAAAAAATTCGATCCCCTACATCTACTTTATTTATATCTTTATTGACTGTCGGCATTTTGAACGTCAATTCATTAGGCACAATGCATTCGGTAGGAATTGGATCCGGAAAACCATCTAGAAGGATTTTTGTATCCCGAACAAAACCGGCTCCGAAAATAGATACCGTAATATCAGGTTTATTTAATTCGATATTGTTTGGAGTAATAATGTTAATCGCAGTCTCTTTACCGACAGCCTTACTTCCTAAATAACCTGTTTGGCTAACACCCATTAACCCAAGGAGCGTAGGAGGAATATCAGGAAGTCCTTCGAGCGGATTTCCTAGAATAAGATTATATATATAAGCTCCAAGTGCCACAATTGTAAATCCAAATAACTGCAACCTGGAAAGATCTACAGTTCCACCTTCACAAAATAAATTACTTAATTGCGGAGGCTTGGCTTTAACTTCATTTTTTGGTTTCTTTGCACCTAGCCCATTCGCCGCGATTAATCCGCCGTAACTAATAGACATTAAAGCTATAAGCGTTGGGTTGAAATCAGGAATTTTTCCATTCCTAAGTAAAAGACCTTGACTTATAATTATATAAGAATAACTCCCAATAGCCGCTATTGTCCACGCAAACGCTTGAAACTTAGATAAGCTGTAAGTATTTGTTGCCCTATCAGTTAACATAAGCTCAAAGAAATATACGAGCGAAGGACGCTTTATACCGCCGTTGCTCATCTCTTTTTTCTGTTGATTTTTGATTAATTTTTTAAGTATCACATAAAGAGAAACTAGAAATAAAAAGCTGATGATAACACCTATTACCCCCGCATATAATTTCCATGCCGGGGGGAGAATTGTAAGGTTTGTAAAATTGGAAGGTCTTCCTGCAACAAACAATCTAATAATTATTGATTTTCTAAATCCACCACCTATCATTAGATTTTTTCTTAATGGAATATTAAATTTTAACTCTTGCTCCTTCGTATCATTTAAAGCAGGGGAAAGGAAAAAAGGTCTTTTCTCATCTATCTCAATATATTTATCCTCGCCATCTTTTTCATTTTTTATTTTGTCATACATTACGATGGTTAAATCATCAATGTTTTCACCAAAATTATTTCCTTTTAAGGTAATTGTATCACCCCGAGTCCCGCCTTCCGGGTTTACAGTTTCTATAAATGGTTGTTGCCCTGGCATACCATTGACATATGGAACATCATATGTTAGTCTAGATTCCTCACGATCTTCATTGGTCTTACTGTCTTTGGAATAAAGTATAATTTCTGTTATCCCCTCCTTAATTTTAGAATAAGCGGAAACCGAAAAATTAACCATCGTTGGATTATCCGAGTCGGGTTTTGCAGAATCCTTAACGATATCTGTTTTTACGCTTCCAATTTGTATTCTAAGTTTGTTAGCGTTCAAATCATTTATTAAATCTTTCGGATTTTCATTTACAATAGATATCTGATAAGTATCCGTAGATAAATCTTCAATATTAAAATACTCTATTTTATATTTTGAACTTGAGGTGTTTTCGGGGCTTGAAGTCTCCGGCGGATTTGTAGTAGGAGGATTAGTAGCCTCAGCAGGCTGCTTCATTTGCGCAAAAAGCAAAGATGGAATGAACAGTAGTAAAATTATTTTATTCAGCAATGTGTTTCTCCCTAATTACGAGTGAGTGAATATCTCACGTAAGAACATATTTACAGTTTTTTATATCGGGAAAAAATGCAATTCAAAATCTATAATTAAACTTGGCGTATGATTCAATGGTCGGCATTGTTAATCCATTGCTCGTATTGTTTGGCATCGGTGGAAAAAATGCAAACTCAAATGCGTCATTATCCACACCTAAGTAATAAAAAACTCCTGCGAGAACAAGCATCGTAAGTGCACCCGCCGCACTTGCATCTCTATAGCCACGAAATTCAGTTACCCGTTTTTCATTGCTTGCAACTATTCCTTTTTGGTATTCGTTAAATACAAATAGATTAGATATTGAATTCGCATTGCTACCAGTAAAATAGTTTTGATAGGTTGTAAAAAGAGTAAGCGAACCAACAACACCATTTTGAATTGGATCTCCTCGAATAGAATCTCTTTGGACATTGATTCGAAAATTCCAATACTGATAGCTCGCGTAAAATAAGGCAACAGAATACACAGAGTATTGCGAAAAATCAAAATAGGTATAATCTAAAAAAACCTTTAAGCGGTTTTTGTAATAATCCTCAGTTTTTCCTTTTTTTAAGCTTGCATTTACCTCTAAAGGTTTTCCTTGCTCTATTTCTACTCCGGCATAATAATCTATATGATCTTCTTTTTCGATTCGGAGTCTATTCTGTCCAAGCGGAACAACGACATTAGTCACTGGACTTTCTCCCAGGTAGGTAATTCCTAAGTAAACGCTCGCTCCCTCAGGATTTGTTTTTACACTTATAAATCCTCTCTTCTCTATTTTTTTCAATGCGAATACATATTTGGAAACTGATTCTTTTTTTAAATTGACAACTCTATTTAATGTTTCAAATCCTTCCTTTGTTATCGTGATAGAATGCTGACCTGCGGCTACATCTGATTTGTCGAGAGGAGTCTTTCCTGAATAATGTCCATCTATAAAAACTAGTGCTTCTACCTCATCCCCTGTTTCAATTTGAATCGCTGCCATTTCTTTACTAAATAACAACTTCTTAACTTTAAAACCAATGGAATTCATTTCCTGGTACGCGCGTCGAAGAGATGTGCTCTCAGAAATTTTTTCTACATTTCCATTTTTTCTATTGGTGAATTCTAAATTGATGGTCAGGCTATCTTCTTCAGTGGTAATATATTCACCCGTAATCACGTAGAAGCATTTATTCTTTCTCCCAATTTCTAAATTTGATTCTAATAGCGGAGGGATTTCCATAGAAATTAAAGCGACGTCTAGTTTTATATACCTGGGATCTTTTTCCGGCAATGCATCCTTAGTCCCAGAGTTTAATTCATTGATAGTTTTTCGATTGACTACCGGTTTACCTCTCTTAGCCGGTGGTTCTTTCTGTTGGTCTCCGAAAGCATGGATGATGACGGTTTCTAGAACTTCTGAATCAAAGACATATTTGAATCCATTTAGATTGGAAATAATTACCGATGGAATTCCTTTTGACAAGTATTGAAATTTTTCATTTTCTACTTTATTACGGAATGGAAATAAGCAAAGCTTTCTAGATTTTTCATATTCGACTTTTTCGGGTAGAGACTGATCTAGAAATTGAAAGTATTCATCAATCCCGAAAATAGAAAACGAAAACAGAAAAAAGATTAATAAACTTTTTAATATTCTCAATTTAGTGTAAATCCCTATCATTTTTTTCGTTTTTTTTATCCGTGTTCATCCGTGTTTTCCCATCTCTTTCGCTCACATCTTACTGATGACAGCGTTAGCGTGGCTCAAGCCCATTCTCGTTGTCACTCGAATATGTGGTAATCTTCAATTCTTTTTTCCTAAAGACAAAACTAAAAATAAAATTCCAAGGATAGGAGTAAAGAGAGAAATAGGACTAACTAAAAAATAATCTTTAGAAAAAGCAATCTGCTCTCCAAGTCCCGGTCCTAAAAACTCTGTTCCAAAATCAATTCCCATATAACTAAAAATAGCAACTGTCATAATAACGCCGGGAATCCCGGTTACAAATAAAATAAATAGCATCGAAACAATTTCAGGAACAATATGTATTTTAAATAAATAAAATTTACTTCCCCCCATAACCTTTGCTGCAATCAAAAAGCCACTTTCTTTCACCTCTCTTATTTTACCCTGTATCGCTTCATAGACAAACGCCCAATCAGAAATTACGATTGCAATATAAAACACAAATAACTCTGACCCTAACGAGTACAATACAATGATTGCAACTAGAAAAGAAGGAAGGGAAAGAAATACAGAAGCAAAGGAGTCGATTATAAAATTTACATACTTATTCGATGCATAAGACAGAAAAGAAATACAAACAGAGACTAACAGTGTAATAGCTCTTGCAGGAATAGAAATTAAAAATGTAGTAAATGTCCCGTAAGCGTATAATGAATATATATCTCTACCTAGCCTGTCACATCCCAATGGATGTTTCCATGATTGGAATCCAGCTAGACTAGATTCTAATAAATTTACATTTACCGGTGCCTTAAAAAAAATTAAACCCAAAGCAATTGATAGAATAAAAAGTAATTTTAAAACAAAAGCCATACTCTACTCCATCGACAATTTAAACTGCATTTTTTTTGCTGTTCTAGTTAATATATAAAAAACAATTCCAGAATAAAAAAGTAGAGCCCTCAGTAAATTTTCATCAAGGGCTTTCACAGCATAGTATAATGATTTACCTATTCCCGGGAAAAAAAAGATTTCTTCTACTAGGATAGAGCCAGAAAGAAGTGAACTAAAATCAATTAAAATAAAAATCAAAACTAAAGGAAAAATTTTTCTAAAAATATAATAAAATACAATTCGACCACGACTAAATCCACGAGTTTGTAAAAAGAAAAAATAATCGGAACCTATTTCTTTTTTTCCTTCATCAAGGCTAATATAAAAAATTCTAGCAAATACGCGAGACCCTAAAGCGATGCCCGGTAATATTAAATACTTTATATTTCCTGCTTCATATCCGCCGGGGGGCAATATTCCTAAATACAAAAAGAAAAATAAGAACAGTAAAATAGATACTACAAAAATAGGGGTAGAAAGGATTAGCCGCGAAAGAAAAAGGAACACATTCTCTAAAATTTGTATCTGAAAGTAAACACAGGCGAGGGCTGCTAAAATAGAAGTAATAGATCCAAACAAGATAGCAAAAAGAGATAATTGAATGGTAGGTAAAATTTTCTTTTGTATATGAGAACTAACGTTTTCTCCAGATTCTGTTTTTTTGAAATCTAAAAAAAAAAGAGAATACATCGAATTTAAAAAAGATTTTTCATAAGAGTCACTGTTGGCTAACTCTTGTATGTCACTACTAGCTACACCGGATTCTACATATAAAAAACTCTTATCTCTTGTCCGAATATGTGTTATAACTGAAATGAGCAAAGATAAACAAAAAAAGAAAATAATAAAATGAACGAATTCGCGAAGCAATTGAGCACGAATCCTAACTCGAAAAGGCAGCTAAGATATCATCATAGCTATTGGAATAAATCAATTTATTTCGCTCTTCCTTTAAATTTAAAGTTTTTGCAATGAGCGCCAAAGTTTTTATATGCTCTTGGAATTTGTTTTTGGGAACAATTAATAGAATAAAGATATAAACAGGCATCTTATCAATTGCATCGAACGCAATTCCCTCTTTAGAAAGACCGATAACTACTTTTAAGTCTTCAACAAGGCTTACAGAACAATGGGGAATAGCAACACCACTTCCAATTCCAGTAGACATAGATTTTTCTCGATTTAGTAGAGACGTAATTATTTCAGCGCTTGCAGACTGTGAGATACTACCAATCTGAACGCCATGCTCTACAAGAAGAGAAATCACGCTTTCTTTATCTGTAGCTTTCAAATTATAGATAATATTATTTGGAGTAATCAGTTCTAAGAGATGATTCATTTTCTTACAATGTATCTATTAAGTAAGTTTTTAGCCAAAATGCTTTCTGTCACTAAATAAAAAATAATCCCGTAGAAAATAAAAAAAATTATGATAAAGATAATAGGTGGAAAAATCAAATTTGCTTGGATTAAGAACCAGCTCATACTAACCGTCGCCAAGGCAACAAAGAGAGAAATAAAAGAAGAAAGGTGATGACTTCTTCCCGGAGCAGAAAATAAAATATACCATAAGCTAGTAAAATTAATAATTTTATTTTTACAGAGTAATAGATCGTATCTGTAGTAATAGCTAAAGATGAACGCCATGGCTGAAAGTAAAATAAGGTCTAAAATAAAATTTTCCTGACGCAAAAATAAAAATCCAACGAGCATGAGTAAATATAAATCAAGACTTTCTAGTATTGAAAAAAAAGTCGGTGCAAAACTATCTCCAAAAGCAAAAAAAGGATTTAAATACAAACCAGTCACCGATGGGAAAAAAGAAAACGGCATATTTGGATTAGCGGCAAATGCATTTAGTCGCAAAATATGCATTCTCTCAAGGATTACTCCGAGTATAACTGATAGTAAAGATAAAAATAGCCCTGTCGGAAAACGAAATTTATAAAATATATTCCCTCGCAGAGAAAAAAGAAAATAG
>JANYCR010000303.1 GCA_025360185.1 Leptospiraceae bacterium
TCATCACAACCATCACGACAACCATACCAGTGCCCATTATTGTTTCTCCCCACAATCACGCATATTCTTTAAATAGGGGTTTACGACGTTATCCCCTTTAGCGATCCATTTCTTCTTTTCCATTGGGCAGTAGAATAGATTTACTTTAGATTTATCGTGATGCCCGACAACGGGGGATAAGCTGTCAACTAATAAAGAGTAGGCGCTAAATTTATCTTTCAAAGTTTCTGCCTTTCCTAATTGTTCCGAAAGTGGAATCGCTTTTTTGAAAGTCTCAGTGTCCTTTTTATCGTCCGCACCTTTAGCGAGAAGCTCTGTAAGTTTTTTAGTATCAATCTTACCGGAAGTTTCTTTTACCAGCGCATCATGAAACTTTATCATTTCTTCCATGACTTTTGTTGTCTTTCCGTCATGCGCCCATGCTTGCGTAGTAAAAAAACAGAGTACGCTGATTATTAGTGTTTTATGTATTATATTCATTTGTCTCTCCTCAGAGAAATCAAGCATTAAATCTTTCTATTTAATGCTTGATTCTTATAAATTTATTTTTTATCTAACTCTTTTGCTAAAGAATTATGCATTACAGCCATCATCTCAAAATTAGCTTTTTGAGATTTAGCATCTGCAATGATTTTATCGCAATGAGTTTCCATTTCTTTTATTTTTAACTTTGGGCTTAACTTTTCATTAATCCAATATTTCTTTTGAAAATCATTTTTCATTTTCGTATGTTCCTCTATAACGGTTTGCTGTTCCTTGACCAACCCTTCATATTTAGATGCCTGCGAAAGATGCTCTGCTTTTACTTTAGAAATATCTTGTGCCCAAATTGTTGTTCCAAATAGGAATAGAATTCCTATTGCCATTGTTTTTATTTTATTCATTGTTTTCTCCTTTTAATGAATGTTGTCATGCTATCTCCATTTCGCTTCCATAAATAATAAATGGCAGGGTATACTAAAAGCTCTAATGCAAAGCTAGATACAAGACCCCCAACCATAGGAGCCGCAATTCGCTTCATTACATCAGAGCCTGTAGCCGTTGACCACATAATAGGAAGTAGCCCCATCATAGCACAGAGGACTGTCATAATTTTAGGACGAACTCTTTTTACTGCGCCGTGCAGGATAGATTCTTTTAGTTCACTGTCATTTTTCAGAAGTCCTTTTTTCTTTGCGTCTTCGTGCGCCAAATCAAGATATAACAACATAAATACACCGGTTTCTGCATCGAGTCCCATGAGAGCAATCATTCCTACCCATACTGCAATTGATATTTGATAATCTAGAATAAATAAAATTCCAACTGCTCCAATCAAGGAAAAAGGAACCGCGCACATAACAATCATTGTTTTCATATAAGAACTTGTATTCATATAAATCAGAAAAAAAATAATAAAGAGGGTAATAGGGATTACATACTTCATTCTCTCCCTTACTCGAATTATATTTTCATATTGACCTGTCCAGAGTAGCGTATAACCTGCGGGAAGTTTTACAGTTTCGGATACTTTCAATTTTGCGTGCTCTACAAATCCACCAATGTCTGACTCGCCAGTATCCAAGTAAACGTATCCAGTAAGGAATCCATTTTCATCTCGAATCATGGCAGGTCCTGTTTTAAATTCTAAGTCTGCAATTTCCCCAATTGGAATATGAGAGTCAGTCGAGGTAGGGACTAGGATACGCTTTAATTGATCTATATTTTCTCTAAGTGCCCTTGGATAACGAATATTAACCGTATATCGTTCTCGTCCTTCAATGGTTTGCGTAACAGACTCTCCTCCAATTGCAGTCAAAATTATATTTTGCGCACTAGCGATTGTGATTCCGTAGCGGGCAAGTTTTTCTCGTTGTAAATTTATATCTAAAAAGTATCCACCTGCTGCGCGCTCGGCAAATACTGATCTAACTCCGGGCAGAGTTTTTAAAACAGTTTCCATTTCTATTCCAAGTCTTTCTATTTCTTCTAATGATTCGCCCTGTATTTTAATTCCGATTGGAGTTCGAAGCCCTGTAGATAACATATCAATTCTTGTCTTAATCGGCATCGTCCACGCGTTAGACACTCCGGGAAAAGAAAGTTCTTTGTCCATAATCGTTATTAGCTCCTCTTTAGAAATTCTATCTGGTGCGAAATTTCTAAAGAGAAAATGAGTGAAACTCGGTAATTTTGAATAGAATCTTTCTTTTTGTCTCCATTCATTTTGTGGTTTAACTAACACAACTGTTTCCATCATGGAAAAAGGAGCACTGTCTGTAGACGTATCAGCTCTTCCTGCTTTCCCGAAAACTCTCACAACTTCTGGAATTGCTTTTAGTTTTTTATCCATATTTATCATTAGCCGCTCTGCTTCTGCAACCGATATACCTGGTAACGTTGTCGGCATGTATAAAAAGCTTTCTTCGTATAGAGGAGGCATGAACTCTGAACCCAAATGTAAAAAGACAGGAATTGTTAATAGAACTAATACTATAGATGAACCAATTATTTTTCTAGGGTGATTTAATACAAATACACAAGCCGGCTCATAGTATTTAAAAAGAATTTTACTAATGGGATGATTTTCTTCTTTGTAGTATTTACCGACAAACAAGGTAGTAGCTGCTTTGCTCAGGAATTTATTTTTAAATGTAAATGGATCCATTCTAGTAAAGAGCATTCTAAAAGCAGGATCGAGCGTTAAAGCAAGGATAGCCGCTATTGCCATCGCAAGATTTTTAGAGTAGGCGAGTGGACGAAAGAGTCTACCTTCTTGGTCTACTAAAGTAAATACAGGAAGAAAGGCGACTGCTATGACAAGTAGAGAAAAAAATACAGAGGGACCTACTTCTAGCAGAGCCTCGAGTCTTACTGCATGATAATCTCCCACTCGTCCGCCCGATTCCCATTCTTCTAATTTTTTATAGGCGTTCTCTACTTCTACAATTGCACCATCTACCAATACTCCAATGGAAATCGCAATTCCAGAAAGAGACATTATATTTGACTGAAGACCTAGCGCATACATAGGAATAAACGCTATGATAACCGAAATTGGAATCGTAAGTATGGGAACGATGGCAGAGGGAAAATGCCATAAGAAAATTAAGATTACGATTGAGACAATAATCATCTCTTCGAGTAATTTTTCTTTTAAGGTGTGAATAGCATTTAGTATCAAGGTTGATCTATCGTAGGTGGTTACAATTTCCAATCCTTTTGGAAAAGAGGGAGTAATTTCTGTTATCTTTTTCTTTACTCTTTCAATCACAGCGAGAGCATTCTCCCCATGGCGCATAACAATGATTCCACCCACAGTATCACCATTTCCATCTAGATCAGAAATTCCGCGTCGCAAATCAGGACCTAAATCTACTTTCGCAACATTCTTTAGTAGAATGGGAGTTCCTGTAGTGTCCGTGCCCAAACTAATTTCTTCTATATCAGAAATATTTCGAATATAGCCCTTGCCCCGAATCATATACTCGGCACCGCTTAACTCCATTAGCCGCGCACCGGTTTCTTGATTAGATCCTCTAATTTTTTGAACCACAGACTCCATCGAAATATCATAAGCCTGCAAAGCAATGGGGTTAACAGTGATTTGATACTGCTTTTTGAATCCACCGATACCAGCAACTTCGGCGACTCCAGGAATTGCGTTGAATAGATAGCGAAGTTTAAAGTCTTGAAACGAACGGATGTCGGTTAACGAGTTATTGCCGCTCTTATCAACAAGTGCATATTGGAATACCCATCCAACACCTGTTGCATCGGGACCGAGTTCTGTTTGCACGCCTTCAGGAAGTCTTGATTGAATGCGTGATAGGTATTCTAAGACGCGCGATCTTGCCCAATAAATATCAGTGCCATCTTGAAAGATAACGTATACGAACGAATAGCCGAAGTCGGAAAATCCGCGGATAACTTTTACTTTAGGCGCGCCGAGAAGTCCCGTTATTATAGGGTAAGTTACTTGATCTTCAATAATATCAGGACTTCTATCCCAACGAGAATAGACTATGACTTGTGTATCTGATAGATCAGGGATTGCGTCGAGTGGAATATTGGTAATTGAGTAATAGGAACCAATCAGTATTACCCCGATAACAACTAATACTAAGAATTTATTATGAGCTGAAAAACGAATGATTTTAGAGGTAAAAGAGTCTGAATTAATGGGAGTGTTCATTGGAAGATCCTCCTAGTTTGATTTTACTTTCCGAGTCTAAGAGAAAATTTGATTCGACAACGATTTCTTCTCCTTCTTGCAAACCATCTAGCACTTCATAGAATTCATCCGTCTCCATTCCAGTCTTTACCATTGCAGGAGTAAACTCTTTGCTCGATACTTTCTTGTAGGCTAATTTGTATTTGCCCGTATTTAAAACAGCGGACTTAGGAATAGAGAGAGCTTTCTTGAGAGGAATAGAAATTTCTATATTCCCAAACATCTGCGGTTTCAGTAAATTATCCTTATCCGATACATAAGAACGGAATCGAAGAGTCCTATTTTTTTCATCTAGAATGGAATCAATACTTTGAATTGTGCCAGTGAATAATTTTTCAGGAAAAGAATCTATTTTTAAAATTACTTTTTGTCCACGTTTTACATAGGCAATATCAGATTCGTAAATGGAGGAGTAGATATAAGCTCTTCCATTTTTACTTCCGAGAATTAACTCATCGAGGTTTCGCTTTCCATTTCCCCATTCAGAAATTTGAGAGTCGGAAAGTCCCAATTGTTTTAATCGGACAATGCTGGAGCTTAGAAGAGAATTTGATATAGATGCGGAATCATCCATAATTACCTGCCCTGCTTTTCGTGCTTCTTTGTATTCTAATATAGCAGTATATAGATCAGGGTCATAGGCTACTCTAGAGTAGGCGTTAATGGCTTTACTCAAACTCCTAACTGTTACAATATCTGTTTTTATTCCAATGAGCCGTTGCTTTTCTTCCGGCAAATAAATAGTATTCGCTTCTTTTCTTTTTGCATCTGACGGAGAGGAATTGGATGATTCATGCCCGGCGTGAGATTCGGATTTAGAAGGAGCTATTTGCTGTTTTTCTTTTTTAACTAGGTCCATATTGCAAATCGGGCATTGACCAGGTCTATCGGATATGTAGGCAGGGTGCATTCTGCATGTCCAGGTTTCTTTTTCTTTTTTACAGGATTGTAAAAAGGAAATTAAGGTAAGAAATATAATTGCAAAAAGTAAAATTCTTTTCATGTCAGTTTCCCTTTGATTTAATCAGATTGTCTGTTAATTCTAGAATTAATAGAATCGAAATTGCCTTTTTCTCTTGCAATTCCTCTTCGCTAATATGTGCTTTTTCTAATTCAATTTTAGCACCGAGTACTTCTATTAAATCTGTCTTTCCACTGGCATATTGTGAGGATAATGCGACTAAGCTTTTCTTCAATTCTGGAATCAGTCTTTTTTGGTGAAGCTCGATTTGGGCTTCAATGGATTCGAGGGTAATAAAGAGTTTGTCGAAACTTGATTCCAAAAAAAGTTTATTTCTTTCTAGCTCGTATGCTTTTGATTTTGTGTTCTCGCTTGCTCTTTCCTTTAGCTCATGACTGGAAAAAAAAGACCAGACTGGAACACGAACATTCATACCAAAGGAAAATAAATCTCCCCTATACTCTGTGTTATCCATTATCCGGTAATCTAATGGACCGTTATCCACAGTGACGATTTGGTTTCGTCTTTTCATATACGCGAAAAAAATTTCAGTATCTGGAGCATGCATGATGCTTGCTAATTTGCTTTCGTTTTTGGCACGTTCAATTGCGATAGAGGCTAATTTGTAGTTTGGGTTTTCGATTAGACCCAGTTTAAGATTTTGTTTTTCAGATTTGATCAAGTTTAGCTTGTCTGTAAGGTATTTACCTGTATCCGCTTCCCTAATTTTAGTAAGGTCTGCGTTATCTGTTTTGAAATATTCTAGCGAAGCAATTGCATTTTTCTTATCACGGGTAAGTTCAATTTCCCTCTCTTGCGAAAGAGTCCCTTCTACTTGCAGTTTAAGAGTTTTAGATAAAGCAGAATTTCCGGTAGCGAAAGTAGAAGCAGAAATAGTTTTTTGACTCTCTAAAGTTTTTCTAATCATATCATTTAGCATAATTTTTTTCTCTGAACTTTTTAATCGAACTAGTTGAGATAGGTATTCGAGTATAAATTGATTTTTACGTGATCGGGAAAAATATAAAAACTCTATTTCAATAAATTTACTTGCTTTACCCTGCAAAGTTAATTTTCCCGGAAAAGGAATTTCTTGTGAGATACTATATTCGATACCTGTCATGCTTGGAGTATCATAGGCTCGGTTACTTAATGAATAAGATCGAGTGGGATAATTTCGAAATGCCACTCCAATCTTGGGATCGGGGTAAGTTGCTTCATGCCCTGCATTTGCATGTTTCGATTTAAGCTCCGAGTTAAGAGACTGAATTTCTGGATGTGTGTCGATTAGATCTCCCAAAATTGTATCCAGGTCTTGTGATTGTATGCTCATTGTCAGGTGAAAAAGTATTGTTATCATGATTTGTTTCATGCTCCCTCCTTGGGGTAATTCGTATTAGTTGATTAATTTTAGAAAAGATATAGAATAAGATTTAGGCATAACTACCCTAAAATCAAATTCTAATTAGGAATCAAATAAGAAGGTGAATTGTTTTAGTAGGAGAGAATAAATAATAGTTATACGGTTTATGAATACGAAGCGATAAATATGCATTATCCGGAAAATTCACTTTGTAGAAGATATTTAGGGGAGAACGAAAAATTAGTTCTAGAGAAATCGAACCTTTTGTTTTTTTGAAAGGCTCTTGCAATGAGATAGTTTTCTTTTCAGGACATGAGCAATTCTTAGTGGAATTCTTTTTCTGTTGGTGACAATTAACTTTGGTTGATTCAATTGTTTTTTTTAAATGACAGGTTATACGTTTAGAGTTCATAAAATCTTTGCAGTCTATGTTTGCGAATAGGGCAAAGACTAATAGGATTGTGATGAACTTCTTCATATGCTGATTAGACAGAGTAAGCATTTATACGCAAGAACTTTTTTATGAAAAAAGTTTGACCTAAATTGAGACGATAATAAGTTGGGAAATGTCTAGAGGAGCTGTAGCTCAGTTGGTTAGAGTGCCTGCCTGTCACGCAGGATGTCGTGGGTTCGAGCCCCATCAGCTCCGCAGATTTTCCCTTTTACTTCTCTTTAGGATGTTACCCTTGTAATCTCCTTATTCTAGTTAAAATCATTTATTCACAGCAAGGGTCGGGCTTTCGCTCTTGTCAAGAATTTGCAAATGCAGCGACTAGAAGAAATTATTTTTGATAGGCAATTTCTTGACACCGCTTAATCCCTAACACTAGGAGTTACGGATACTTTTAGATTATCGCATAGCTTCGCCTAGATGTTTCATGGATTTTCTTCAGAGTAGGTGAGATTTTATTTTCTATCTAAACTTTTTTGTGAAACTTGTCTCTCCGATATTGCATCTCCCTGTCGTAGAAGTTACTTTTCCTGGAGAGAATGGCTTTCGTGTATAAGCGGAATTGTGTATGCATAGGAACTCCGAAACTCACTAAGTGTTCCGGGATAGATTCGGCTACACCTAGAGAGTCAAGCACTATTAAAAAGACCGCAATCAAACAAATGCTTTTATTAAAAAAAGCTTTGAGTTGCTTCAATTCCGCCCAGTCTTCCGGATAAGGACGAATAGCCATTTTACGAAGACGTTGGTCTTTTTCTTGGTATTTTGTCATTAAAGTCTCACTTTTTTCAAGAATTCCATTATAGATTAAAAACCGATATTTTTTCAGCAGCAAATGCAGGTAATCCCTACGAGTGTCTTCATCGTCACCAGTTTTTTTATTCCAAAAATCTAACAGGTCTGCCGGAATTAGCAGGGAAGAATTATGTTGATCTTCATTTAGATTTTTGCATTTGTTGTAAAAGGTCGGAGTGTAGAAAGTTTTCATAGCCTTCTGATTTTTCATTAGCAAAAACATTGAAAAGTATTTTTCTTAGAATAGGAATTTTTTTTTAGAGAAATTACGTAGTTGCGCATAATCGAATTGACCTTGGCTTACACTCATTATTATTTCTATAAGGGAGAATTATTTTGAAAACAAGCATACTACTTTTAATTAGTTTAATTACTACAACGATTAGTTGCAAAAAAAATCTAGAACCTATACCATCTAAAGAGAAAGAATTTGTAGTTCCTAAGAAAGATTTTCTTTCTCGAGAATGGGCGGTATATCATCAATCATTTTTAAATGGGAGAAGCGTTGAGCATTCAGCCATGCGAGCTTCAAAATCTAAAGCAGCGTCTAAAATGCAAAAAGGAATTCAATTCTATAAAATAAAAAAAGACTCTGCAGCAATTCGAGAATATGAAGGGGCTATTGATCTTTACCCCTTAGCTGAACTTTATTATCATTATGGAAATAGCCTTGCTAATTTGAATCGTTTAGAGGATTCAATTCATGCATACAAAATTTCTCTTTCTATTTCAAATTGGGAATACAACGATGAGTATAGCCGGACAGAGTTAATATTTTATAATCTAGCCTGTTCTCATAGCCGATTAAATAAATTAGATGAGGCGTACACCTATTTAGCGCAAGCTGTTGATAGAGGCTATAACGCATTTGTCAACATTGAGCAAGATCCTGATATGGAAAATCTTCGTAAACAGCCAGATTGGAAAGAAAAAATTCAAAAATGGAGACAGGAGTATAGTTATAATGAAAATACGGTTGCCGGTAAAATCAAGGATGCCGGACCAAGGGCTTCTAATATATATTATCTTTGTAAAAATGGGATTGCGCTTTTTGCTATACAAGACCTTTGTCGTGGAAATCGAGATTTAATGGGATACCGAAAAGGCATTTGGAGACTTATGAATGGAGATATTACAATAGATATTTCAGAATTTTGTGAGCCTAGCTATGTAATCAGCAAAGAAGAAAAAGAGAAATATGATTATGAGAACCAAGGAGCATCGTATTATTGTTCCCCTGGCGTACCTAAATTTGATGGCGAATGCAAACGTGATAAAGTCATTTCTTCTTCGGTCGACTTCTTAATTAGGCGTGAATTTGTGAAGGAATTCATAAAAAAACCACTCGGAAAGAAAGAACAGGATGATTTTTATTACGGCTTCTCTCTTCGAAAATTAACCGAAAACCAAGAGCCTAAGCAATGTGATCCTGGTTTTATTCCTAAGACATTAGAAGATATTATAATTCAGGAAATTCATTAAAATTTATTTGAAACGCATCTAGTGATTTACATTCATTACTCACAATTCTATCGCAAGACTAAAAAATATTCCTACCTATAGTGTTAGCGATCAACTGGATGAATGTGGATAATCTTTATCATCCACATTCAGGAAGGCGAGCGCGGCGGCTCTTTACAAAAACGTAGAGACAGGTCTCAGACCTGTCTCTACCACAGCGGAGTCGCCGCAACACCCAAAACATTTCTAACGAAAGGGAATTTGGACCGGTTTATATTTAGCTCGTCATCAGTTTCTGAGTTTCACTTTTTTAAAAAGTTTTTCTACAACTAGATCGACTGCAATTTTAGGTCTTATTCTTACCATTGCCACAAAACTATTTGCCGCTTATTTCTTTGTAGTTTCCTTTCTCTGTATTGGAGTATTTCTACGCGCAAGCCGCGATAAAAAAAATATTTAATTCCTCTTTTAAGCAATAACCTAATGGCATAGAGTTTTTTCTCTGTGTCTCGTCTTTTATTCTTCCAACTAGAACACTTTTTTTCTTTTCAATTGATGCCTATTTTCCATAAAGGATTTCTATGCAAAAGATAATATTTCCAAAGGATTTTGTTTGGGGAACGGCGACCGCTGCCTACCAGATTGAAGGCGGATACGATCAAGATGGAAAAGGACTTTCTGTTTGGGATGAATTTTCTCATCGAAAGGGAAAAATCAAAAACGGGGATAATGGTGATATAACCTGCGATCATTATAATCGTTATAAAGAAGACGTTGCACTTATGAATAAACTTTCTTATCGTGCCTATCGCTTTTCTATTTCCTGGTCTCGTATTTTACCAGAAGGGAAGGGTGCAATTAACCAGAAGGGGCTTGATTTTTATGATAGACTTGTAGATGAACTCTTAAAGAAAAAAATTGATCCCTATGTTACTTTGTTTCACTGGGATTTGCCATTAGCCCTCGAGAAAGAAGGTGGCTGGTTTAATCGAAAGACCTCTGAGCACTTTGGGGATTACACTGAGTTAGTCGTTAAGAAGTTAGGAGACCGAGTAAAAACTTGGATTACTTTAAACGAGCCCTGGGTTGTTTTTGTATGCGGCTACTTGCTAAAAGTATTTCCACCTGGAGTCTTTAAGCCTTTTTCTGCTTTCAAAGTAGCGCATAATTTACTTTTGGCGCATGGTATTGGACTTGCTAAAATCAAAGCTTTGTATCCTAAATCATCTGTCGGCATTACAAATGCTCTTACTCCAGTGCATAATCATCGTTTAACCGAAGAGCCCAATTCCACTCTTCGCGCAGATGCAATCATCAACCGTCTCTGGCTCGATCCAATCTACAAAGGAAAATACCCTGAAATCATTTCTTCGTTTGTGGAATCTCAGAATAAAGGCAATATTTTCCCGGAAGACATGAAACTCATTTCTGGAAAGACTGACTTTCTAGGTGTGAATAATTATTCTCGCACCATTGTAAAGTACTTTCCCTTTCCAATTTATAACTTTCGACCTGTAAATCCTTCTTACAAGGGAGTTGAATTTACAAGCATGGGATGGGAGGTATACCCTCAGGGGTTACTAGAACTTATGCGCATGATTCGTCGTGACTATGGCAATCCTCCTGTTCACGTGACAGAAAACGGAGTTGCTTTTATTGAATCTCCGAACGACACTGGCGTTGTTCAAGATAAAAATCGAATTTCTTTTTTAAAGGATTATCTCTCTTACCTGCATAAGGCGATTCTAGAAGGCTCGGATATTCGTGGTTATTTTGTCTGGTCGTTCATGGATAATTTTGAATGGGCAGAAGGCTTTGCTAAAACCTTCGGGCTAATCCATATTGACCGCAAAACCTTGAAACGCACACCTAAACTAAGTGCCAATTGGTATTCTAAAGTATGCAAAGAAAATGGCTTTGTTTATAGTGTTTAAAAAAAGGAAAAATTTTTAATGTATTTAAAATTATGCTTAATTAGTTTATTAGCTTGTATTTCCTGTGCGAGTGCGAGACGGGAAGTGAGAATGCAAGTTCAGGGTGCGAGTTATTGTGTTTCTTCCCAGATTCATTTTCAAGCTCCGATCCCCTCGGATGCAGAAGTAGAAAAACTTATGAATGATCCGGAGTTAAGCACGCGTTTTTCTCCCAAGTCGATTCGACTTGCTATTGCCTATGGAATTTCTGCTGACCTAAAAGAGTTTGTTAAGCAAGAACAAAAAAATAAGCTTTCTAAAGGAGTAAGACCTTCCCAGGACTTTATCAATCTCGAAAATAAAATCTATCGAAGAATTCAATTGATGAATATGGACGTGGTGGCAACTGCCTCCGAGTTTCGCTGTTATGTAGATAGGTTTACAGAAATTGTAAACCAAATGAAGTCAATGGAAGATGATATAGTAGAGAGTAATACGCTTTATGCGATACTCACAGGAGCTGTCTTTACTCTCATTCAGGGAGCGAGTGTTTATAATAATCCGGTCACCGAGGTAGCAACTATCGTTGGCGGGCCAA
>JANYCR010000114.1 GCA_025360185.1 Leptospiraceae bacterium
CTCATCTATCACTAAAACTCGCACGGCACGTTTTTTATAAGAATTAATTGAGAATTCTTTTTCTTTACTCATTCGGGTAAAAAAACCTCGAACATCTAAAACGACTACCGCCAATTGCAAATTTTGACCAGCAGGAGAGGAAGTATCGTCTATCGTTCCTTTCAGACAGGTATGTTGTAATTCTGGGTAGGCGAAGTTCCAATACCCCGGTTTATCTATGATAGCGATTCTAACACCTACAATTTTTCGCCCATCTAAGTTATTTTTATCAATAGTTCCAGCGTCAATACGATCATTATTCGATAATGATGATTTTAAATTCCAAATTCCTGATTCGTCCATATTGTATAGGCTAAAACTTTCTTTGGGGCTAATATCGGGAAACTGCACTTCTATTGCTTTACCCGGCGCAAGCTGCAATTTAGTTTCACCCTGCTTATATTCTATTTTAAACATCCCACCAGAAATTAAATACAATTCCTTTCCGTATTTACTATAATAGACGAGCCCAATTCCAGAGGTAATAAAATCTAGCTCATCAATAATTTCAGTTACGGTTACCGTAACGTAGCCTTCAACTGGCTTACCCGTCAGATCTAGAAATGCATTTTCAGGAATTGCAAAGCGAGATCCTCTGTTGCCAATGAGTTCTGCCTTCTTAATTGCCTCTATTTCAAATTTTTGCTCTTTAGGTGCAAAGATTTTTAATTGAGGAGAAGATTCTGTTTTATCCATTCGGACTTTGTCTTTTAATACACTTTCGGTCACTACGTTTTTGCTATCTGCATAATTTAAAATTCCATATTCAGTAACTTTAAAATTTCTTCCCACTTGAGCTGTAACATCGAATGAAAGGATAATCATCATTAACCATATATACTTCTTCATAATTTTGAATCCTGCCGAACTAACTTTTTTAAATCTGCAATTTTAGGATTATCAGGGGAAAGCTTCTCTGCCATTTTTAAATCTAGGAAAGAATTAATATAATCTCCCTTTTTATAATATACAATTGCCCGATGGTAATACAAATCAAACGATTCTGGGTTAATCAGAATTCCGCGATTGAGATGAATCAGGGCTGAATTATATTCCTCTTTCATATAATGTGCAATACCCAGATATAATTCAGCTACAAACATAGACGTATTTTCTCTCAGCACATCTTTTAAAATTCCTTTTGCCTCTGAATATTTTTTTGTTTTAATCAAAAATACTCCGTAGTTAACTTTAACAATTGGATTTTCTGCTGAAAGTTTCAAGGCAAGCTTGTGTGCTTCTTCTGCTTTGTCATATTTTTTTACAATTAAATAGGCTTGCGCTAAATTAGAATATACCATTGCAGACTTGCTGTTAAGAGAAATTGATTTTTCAAATTCATCAATCGCTTCCTGGAATGATCCCATGGAAAGATAGGTAATAGCTAATTCATTAAAACAATCATGAGTATTTAGGACATTGCATATTCGAGTATATACCCGCACAGCATCTTCAAATGCATTTTTATCCAAATACAATTTTGCGAGCAACATTTCAGATTCGATATCACTTGTATAATTAGATTTCATTAAAGTTTCAATAGCTTCATCAAAACGTCCCGCCTCTCTAAGTTTACGAATTGTATCTAGATTATCAGCATACACTTCTACTCGCGGAATGTATATTGCGAGAATTAGGAATAAGGCATAAAAAAATTTCATATTTCTATTACAAGACCTCTAACTCTAGATAATATCCACTATATGACCGTATATTTATCACAGCCTTTTCAAAGAGGAGATACTGCCCCTTAACCCCAACCAAAATATCCTCGATTGGTTTTGTTTTATCCGGTTTATAAGAAACTTTCTTAGCTGGATACTTTAGAATTGGATATTTTATTTCGGTAGTCTTTTGTTTTTTTAAAATGGTATAATCTTTTACAAGTTCTTTTAGATTTATCTTGGCAAGTAATTCTTCTGCTTTTTTAGATAAATCAATTTCTTCCGAGTCACCACTGATCATCTTCTGCCAGGATGTCTTGTCAGCGACATACTTTGCGAGAGCCGATTCTATAGTCCCTGAATCTTTCCTTGATGAAAATTCTATCACGGGTATTGCATACATAGCACCCTGGTCAACCCATCTCTTGGAAACGGGGTTTTCTTTTGTTATCCCCACTTTGACGCCACTCGTATTAGCAAGATATAGTGTATGCTTCTTAAAACAATTCGCGAGCCCCCACTCTGGCTCACGACAAGTTCCTAAATGATGATGGCAGGTTTCTGGTCTCAAGATACACATATCATTACTCGCTAAATTCATAAAGCAACTATAGCAAGAGCCCTGGCTAAAACTTTTATTAGTAGTTTTTCCGCAATCAACGCATCTGATTTCCTCCGTAAAGGAAAGTCTTAGTTTTTTTCCAAGGAGCGAATTGACAGTAAACTCACTTTTTATTTCTTTTGCCTCTGCCTTCTGCGTTTTTTTGATACCAGCGGGATATTCCGCCAGGACAAAGTAGTAGATAACAGGAAGTAACCCTTCATGCTTCATCATTCGCAAAAATCCTTTCATTAGAAATCAATCCTTTTAGAAAAACTAACTTCTTTATTCTTGTCAAATTTAACCAATAGAATAGAAACTAAAGCCTCTTCTCCTTTTGCACCTTTCCATTTGAATACTATTAATTGGTCTTTATAAGTATAATGAGAAATGTAATTATTCTTTAAATAAAATACTTGTAGCATATCTTCGTTTACCGTTCCATCAGAGCTCTGGTCTTCTCCAACTAAGAATACTTTTCCTCCGAGAGAATTTTTTTCTTTAGAAACCCGAATCCCAACTCGCCCACCTGCCCCACTTTCGCTATTTACATCTTCTACACTTTTTTTAATAGAATGCTCGTCTGAAAGAAAACTACAAGGAAACTGTCCGGGTAGTTCTGGAAATCCCTCCTGGCACATAGAATACGGAACAATTATTTCTTTTGAATAATTGTATTTAGCCGCAATAGCTTTTTGAATCTTATCGTATTCAAATTCTTTGAATGCCTTTTCCCGTTCGGGCTTCGTTAGCTTTACCCACTTTGATTCAGCCCCTATATTGCTCGTTAGAAATAAAAGAATTATTAGGAAAAAGGGTATCTTTGAATCCCCCTTTATCCCCCTTTGCGAAAGGGGGTTTTGTCCTACACCCCCTTTTGCAAAGGGGGGAAGGGGGGATTTAAAATTTCCTTGTAAGTTTGTGTTGTTATTCATTATCCTCTCCATTTTAATAGATGTAGTATTTTTTTATTTTCTTAGCGTATGCTTCTTCTGTGCTAGCATACGTTGCGTGAAATTCATCGTAAGTAAGATTTGCATCAATTGCTTTTCTAAACCCATCACTTCCCCAGAGATTGTCTACGAAGAATTTGTCCGCGTAGCCATTCCATTTGAAATCACGCTTATATTTTTCCTTTAACAATTTTATTAGATTGTATGCTAATCTTATCGGATTATAATTCAAATTCACAACAGTCATCCTAAGCCCGCGGCAAATTTTATCTTTATGAGGACCAAAGGCTGGCTTAAAGAACACAGGCTGAAAGTAGTAGTCATTTTTAGAATCCGCTTGCAGTAGAGTTGCAAATTCTTCTGAATCTCTAAACCAGGGCGCACCAAAATAGACAAACGGGGCTTGTGTTCCGCGCCCAACAGAAATATTTATTCCTTCAAAAAAAACTAGCGCCAAGTAATTACGCGCCGAATCAAGATTGGGCAAATTGGGGGAAGGCGTATTCCAAGCGAGACCCGTTTTTTCAAATCGCATTCCCCTTGTATAATTTTCAAGTGGAATTACTTTTAGATCAATTCGATTTTGCAAAAATTCACTATTGTAATATTTTGCAGATTCTCCGAGCGTAAGCCCCGTAAAAAAAAGAAGTGGGAAATCAGCGGCAAAGTTTTCGTATCCGCTCTTTAGCTCGGCACCACTTGTAGCAACTTCCATTCCGGGACTAACGTGATCTAATAAAATGAACTGAATTTTTTTATCAGGAACTTGGTCCATAATTCTTTTTAAAACAGTTAAATAAGTATAGCAGCGCATTCCCATATCTTGCACATCAAAGACAACAGCATCCACTCCGCTCAGTAAAAGTTGAATATCGCTTGGTTTTAATTTATAAATATGATAAATAGGAACATTGAAAGTTGAATCAATAGTAACCGGCGTTGAGCTAAAATCTTCATCGAGTCCGAGAAACCCATGCTCTAGTCCGACTAGGTATTGAAGGCGGATTTCGTATTCTGAGAATTTCTGTATTAGCCGCTCCGGGTTATTTCCTATTCCAGACGGATTCGTGACTAGTAAAATTTTTTTCTTAGCAAGTGTAGGCAATACTTCTTTGAAAAACTTAGCACTAGAGGGCTTAATATCAATAGCTGCTGGGTGCTTACGAATAATACTATCATCACTCGATGATCGACATGCCATCATCCCAATTAAAATTAATAGAAATACTTTCTGATTCATAATGCTCGCTTTCATTTATTCTGAATGATTCCATAGAATTATAGGGATAGGAATTAGAAAGCAGTTTTATGAATTTTTAATCAGTACATAAAGATTGCCACGGAGACACCGAGTCACGGAGGGGTTAATAATGTATTATAATAAGATGGTATTAAATTTCCATCAAATATCATTAGTAAAATCTCTTCTCTCT
>JANYCR010000366.1 GCA_025360185.1 Leptospiraceae bacterium
AATCACATATCCCAGAAAAAATCTTTATTGGTAAGAGGCAACTCTTCTTTTGTCTCAATAGATGAATCTGTAGGTGGTTGTATTTCATCTCCATAAATAAATCCCAATTGTATTTCTAAATCTTTAATTTCTTTTGTCCAATATTCTTCGTCTCCAAAATGAGGAAATGCATTTGGAAAAGATGGATCTTCCCATCTACGTGCAATCCAGGCAGAGTAATGTATATAGCGAAGAGAGCGGAGAACTTCGATTAGCCTGATTGATGAATCATTGAAGTCTCTAAATTCTCGATAACCAGAAAGTAAAGTATCGCGTGCAACAATTCCCTCCGCATTCTGTGGAGGCAATACCATCCAAATATCTTGCACGGCAGGTCCCGATAAAAAATCATCGAAGTCTAAAAAGAAAAATCCATTTTCTCCTTTTAAAATATTTCCCTTATGACAGTCTCCGTGGATTCGAATGAACGGCTCGTCTTCTAAAAATGATTCATAGGTTTCAGAAATTTCAGTTACTAAATCGGAATATTTTTTTTGAAGGGTAATTGGAATAAACCCCTTTTCAATAAGGAAGCGTAATGGCTCTCGCGCGTATTTTTCTGAACCCAATTGGATTCTGTGCTTGGCTGACTTTGAAGCGCCAACATTGTGTAATCTCCCGAGATAACGACCAAGCATTTGTAATTCTTCAACTGAAAGTTCTTCCGGTGCTCTTCCTCCTGTGCGATTCCAAATGGCACAGTAGATTCCAGCTTTTTCGAAAAGGCTTTCTCCTTGAAAAATTCTAGGCGCACATACTGGAACTTCACTGTCCTGTAAATCGAATAAGAAACTATGCTCTTCTAAGATTTGCTCTTTCGTCCAACGTCCCGGTCGATAAAATTTCACTACGATATTTTCATCCCCTTCTAGTTTTACACTGTATACTCGGTTTTCCAAACTATTTAGTGCAAAGCAATGACCGGTTGGATTTAATCCTAGGTTTTCGGCTAAGTGTAAAATTACATCAGGAGTTAAATTAAAAAAATCTTCCGTTATCATTTTAGAATTATTCTCGTGTGAACTTATGGAATAATTCGCTTAATAGAAAATGTTCTAAGCCTGGAATATTTTTATGCAATTGGTTTTTGAAATCATATAGCATTTCAATTTGAGCAGCATTATCCTCAATATTTTCCTTACTAAATTCATAAATCATAATTGTAGAAACAAGCTCTAAAAATTCCGTATAATTAAAATCTTCTGTCCATTCAGGATGATCGTCTTTGTATTCGCGAATCCAATTTTCTAATTGCAAAAGCAAAATAGAATCTCGCAAATTCTTAGAAACCATGTCACGGGTAAGCGTGATTACCTCGCTAGGAATATCATAAGGAATTAAACTTCCCCCAAAAAAATCTTCTCTAAACAATTCTAAATCTGCACTGAGACTTTGTAAAACCTGTTTATTCAAATAGCTAAAAGGAATACAAATCGCACGGCTAATAATAGTTTGCTTTAACTTGGTTAAATCATCTACAATGAAAATAAATCTTGAATGCGCAGGCGGTTCTTCAAGTGATTTAAGCAAAGCTGACTCTGCTTCATTGTTGATTAGGCTTGCATCCGGAAATAAAATAATTCTATACTTAGAAAGATGTGGTCTATAATTGAGTCTTCGATTTTGTAACCATCGAACTGTAAATTCCGCCGGATCTTTATCATCTCCAATTGCAATTCTCTGGTTAGCGGGAAAAACAATATAATCGGGGTGTTGGTTACTGATAAATGATTTACAGGATTGACAAAGCCCGCATCCAGTTCCGATTAAGCATAAGACATGCCTTGCAAATCGTTCGGCTAACGCCCATTTTCCTACGCTTGATGGTCCATAGAACACAAGAAGCGGCGGAATCATATGGGGAGATTTTACATAATGCCGAACATATTGTAGGGCTGTATCTTGTCCTTGAATTTCTTCGATGCTAAAAAAGTTACTCATTATTTTAAAAGTTGATTTAGATTTTGAATAGTCTTTCTTTGTGAGTAGAGGATATACCCTAGTAGCCCAAGAACTAAAATAAGACCAAGTCCATAAACTAGGTTAAGGCTTCTCAAACGTGCTTGCTCTTCTTCAATTGCTTTTATACTTTCGAGATGAGAAATCAGTAAATAGAATTTATCAACTTGTGCATACTCTTTACGAGCAGTGCCGCGAACCTGTGTGATAAGCTCTGCGGCATCTTCCTTTGAAAGTTTTCCAATCGTATTAAATGCTGCGGATTCTTCCATTTGTAAAAGCTCTATTGCGGTTACTTTAGATTTACCGTCTTGTGCAAAGAGTAAAATTGGGAATATTAATAAAAGTAAAATTGTTAAAAATTGTTTCATGGTGTTATAGTAAGATAAGAATTAAAATAAATTCTTTGAAAGAGGTTTTATCTCGGTGTCTGTCATCCCCGAAATTTTCTGTCGGGGATCTTTAGATATTGAGATTCCCGATAAAAAAACTCGGGAATGACACCAAAGTTTACCTCTCCGTATAACCTAACCTATCCTTTAATTCTTGCATATAGGGAATTTTATAAACTATCAAAACTGCACCTGCGATAATTGTATAGAATAAAAAAGAAATGCAAAGAGTCCAAAGAATTGGATAAAATAAATTTGCATCCTGCATTAAATCTAGATTTAGTAAAACTAAAACGATAGGCGATAGGAATGATAGCGTTAAAGAATAGAGAGTATACTTTATATAATTGTAAGGTATGATTCTGCCAAAAAATCCTTTCTTTATTTTTTCTGATGTCGGCTCGAAAGTCGCGTATATGTCCGGATTTGTAAAATATGTTTTTTTATTCATTGTCTTTTTGTAACCAATCTTTCATTAGCTCTTTGCCTCGAAAGATATAACTTTTTAATGTGTTGACCTTAATGTCCAATTTCTCGGAAATTTCCTTGTATGACATGTTTTCAAAATAATAGAGCATGAGCGGATTTTTGTAGTTAGCCGGAAGACGTGCAAGTAAAGATGATATCGTTGCATTCATTTCCTGTTTTAGTATTTGCATTTCAGGAGTAATTTGTTCGCGCCATTTTTTAATTTTATCAAAGTATTTATTATGAATTTCTTCCACGTCTTCGGATGAAATTTGAGGACGAGAACTTTCTTTACGATGCTTCATTAGAATCTGGTTACGTGCGATGGAAAACACCCATGTGGAAAATTGGGATTCGCCTTTAAAAGTAGAAAGTCCTTCAAATGCTTTTAGAAAAATTTCTTGTGTCAAATCTTCGGCTTCTTCCTGGTTACCTGTAAACTTAATAGCTTGTGAAAATACCATTCCCTGGTATTTATCCATTAAGAATTCAAACGCAGCGAAATCACCACCAAGGACAGATTGGATACAAGACCAATCCGTTGGGTTACACAAAATTTGCCGCTCGTCGGTTACGTGCGTAGTTTGTAAAATGTCAATAGACTGAGACCGATTGCTAATGGGATTAACCCTCCTAACATAGCCAAAGAATTTCCTAAGACCATGATGAATACTATTGCAAGTGTGAGTCCTGTAAATGTCAACAAAAGTCCAAGAAAAAAAGAATACGCCCTAAAATCGAATCTAAATGGCTTATACAGCCCTGTTTTAATCAATTCCATTCGCTGACGATGCCAAAAGTAAAAAATGAGACATAGTAGAGTAGAGCCAAATACAATCCCAAAAATAGGAACCAAGAATAAAACAATCTTATATCCATTATTTGGCTCGTGACTCGTCTGCAACATTTCTAAAATCAAATGAATGTTTTGCTGCATCTGTAAAAATATTTCTTTTTCTTCAGTACTCATCTTGAAATTGAAATGTAATATAGATTTTGAGAAATGTCAAGTAGAATTATAGTGAGGATTACTGGAAGTTTACTGCGGTTTCTTTTTTAATATATCGCTTAGTTTACCAAGGTCTGCTGGTTTGATTTGGACATTCATTGCCTTGATATTTTCAGCTTGGATTTCTTGGTGAATTTCGGCGCGGTGAACTGAAACATTTTTCGGGGCTTTGATTCCGATTTTTACTTGGTCGCCTTTAATATCTACGATCACGACTTCGATGTCGTTGCCGATGATAATGGATTGATTTAGTCGTCTTGCTAGAACTAACACTAGACTTTCTCCATTGGAATATTTTCTAGGATTAATTTTCGTAAAGGATGATTTTCATTCTTGGATATACACTGCTTAGCCGCTCTGGTCTTGGGATTAATAATGACCGGTCCTTGAAGATTTGCCGTCATCATTTGAGGATTATCGTTTGGGATAGTAACTATCGTCATTACAACTGCTTCTTCTAAACCGGACAACTGAACGACATCTAAATCATCCTGCCCGAGAACAGGTTTATAATCAGGAGCAAACAAATCAGGCTGAATTACAATAAAAGCCAGATCAATTTCAGTCAATGATTGCAACCATTTGAACGGGCTTTCCTGGTTTTCCTCAATGAGCGCAAACTCGTTGTATTTCTCAAATCCTAAAATCCCGTCGGGGAAATTTAGGATTTGCCTTTCGTCAATTTGCATTTTTCCGAAAGGCTTAGTTTCAATTTCTTTTATCATAGGTTAACGTAAAAAATCCATAAGTGTCGGTTTGATTACTTTAGAGCCTACGCTGAGCGCAGACTGGTGAATAGTCTCTAGCCATTTTAGGTTCATGATTGTTTCTGGAAAATCGATTGCTTCATTCTTTGCAAGAAGTTCAGCCATGAATGATTTATCAAAGTCAATTCGTTTTTCGTGCTCTTCTAGACGATTCATCTTTGCACCAACGATAGAACGATGGCGTAAAATATTTTCGAGTGCCATATCAATATCACCTAAGTCACGACCGGAAATTCTTTCCTGGTCCTTTGCAGTGAGGTCATTCCTGAGTTGAATCATCACGTCAAAAATAGAATTTCCAGCTACAGTTGCTTCTTTAGAATAATTAGTTGGAGGCTCAGAGTAATTAACCTCTACAAGTCCTAAATCACGTAATACAGTTCCACCTTCTGAGTCTTCTAGCCAAATCTGATGAGGAGAAGTAGAGGATAATGTGATATTATCGCTACCGAGTTTACTTGCTTTCACATCCAATGGAGAGCTATTGATCTTGTCGATGATGTCATCTAGACTATCGCCAACTGCAACAGAAATTTCTACACCATCAATTTTAAATTTTTGATCAGCAGTCGCAGCAAAGGAGGAAGAATCCTTATTAGCCGTTATACTCATATTGGTTCCCCAAAATGCTTTGTTCCCAGCAACGTTTACTCCCATGTATTCACCACGTTCTAATTCACGGAGTTGGTCACCTATATCGCCACGGTATTCTACACCAATGATTTGGTCTTGGACTTCAATTCCTTTTAGACCTTTCATCTTTGCTTCCATAGCTTCAAATGGAGGACGGTCAATTGTATGTCCGCCAAATAAATAACGACCTGTAGCATCGCGTGTATTCGCTATATCAACTGTCGCTTTTAAAAGTTCATTGATTTCTTTGCCGATAGCGACTTCTAATTCGAAACCTTTGTCGCCCTGGTAAATTCCATTCGACGCCTGAACGGTAAGAACTCTTACACGTTGTAAAATCTCTGTTACCCGCTCGAGCTGTCCATCTACTTGTTGTAGGCGGGATTTACCCTCGGTAGTATTTTTCATAAACTGGTCAAGTTCATGTACACGAGAGCGAAAATACATGTTATTAGTCGCAGCGGATGGGTCATCAGAAGGACGGCTCATTTTAAGACCTGTACCCAATTGATTCTGAGTTTCGTCTAATTGAGATTGGTGTCTTGCTAAAGTATTTACAAGAGTGTTATTGGAAATTTGATTTGTAATTCTCATAATTATAATCCTAGCCTATTAATTAAAACATCTAACATTTCATTTTGAATATTAATCATCTTAGCTGCAGCGTTATAAGAGTGTTGAAACTGAACCATGTTTGCCATCTCTTCATCGAGGTTAACGCCCATTACAGACTGACGGAGTTTTTCAAATTCAGCAAGAAGTGCAGTTTGTGTTCCAAGCTCCTGTTTTGCCTCGCGTGCTTCTGTTCCTAGCTTTGCAATCATGCCATTGTAGAAGTCTGTAAAATTCTGATCGTAATTTACCATCATTGGTTTGTCTTTTAGGAAACTAGCGACTAACAATGCATTAGACCCATCTTTATGTCCATTAGCCTTGTTATAATCACCCGTTCCGCCCACATCTTTTCCACGGGCAGCGGCAATATTATTGACGTTATTCGCTATATCATCAGCAACACGAACAAATGCAGCCGGATGAAATTGAGGAGTGAGTGTAACATCTTGCGGAGCAGCTTGGAGTTTACTCATTTCACCTAAGCGGTTATAGTCAAACGAGCCAGCAACTCCACTTCCATTTAAAATTCCAGTCATACCAACAAGAAGATTTCCAGAATCTTCTAAGTGACGAATCATAAAGTTTTCATAAATATTATTTTCTGCTACAACGCCTTTTAATACAAGTTGGTTGTCATGATTCATAAAAGCTACAATGCCGGACTCAGAGCGATTGATTCGTTTGATTACATCATTCAATGTGTCATCTACGTTGTACGGGATTAAAACTTGTGTAGACTTCTCATCATTCTTTTGAATAGTGATAGTTCCTGAAATTGCGATTGGTCTATTTGCATCGAGAGTAGTTTTACCGGTTACTCGGTATATGGCGGTCTTGTCGTTGATCCCATCACCATTTGAATCATATTCTGCATTTGAATTTAGACTTAAGTCACGGGGTTGAAAGAAGTTTAAATTCGTTTTGCCGTTTAGTCCAAATCCATCTTTGTGAATTTCGTTTACTGTATCAGTGAGGTTAATGGCAAATGTATCTACATTATTAATTTTTTGACGTAATACAAAGTCACGAACTTCAATTAATCCCTGGATATGACCAGAGCGGAGTAATACATCTTTGCCGTCACGCTCCCAAACTAATTTCAATTTTCCTTCGTTATCAGGATTTCCGATTAGCTCGATATTTTCTTTCTTAGAGCCTTGCACAAATATTTGTTGACCGATGAAGACCATGAATTCGTCTTTATCACTTCTACCAATATTAATATCTACCAGTTCAGATAATTCTTGCAAGAGACCATCGCGTTTATCGTATAAATCATTTGGTCTATCACCGAGTGCTTCTGCTTTTACAATTCTCTCATTCAAAGCACGAATGCTATTTCCAAGTCCATTCAAGTGATTTGTTTTAGATTCCACTTCTTTATTTGCTTGTTCCTGTAATTGTGTGAGTTTACGGTAAGTATCCTCAATTCGATTTCCAAGCCCGATTGCTTTTTCTTTTACAACAGAGCGGTGAGCACTTTCATCAGGATAATTTGCTAATTCTTCCCAGGCAGACCAGAATTGATCCATTTGTCCTCGAAGAGTCATTCCACCCGGCTCATTGAATACCATTTCAATTCTATAAAGGTAATCATTGCGAGCAGACCAATAGTCTTTTGTTGAACTTGTTTCTTGAATTCTATCATCAATAAAAGTATCGCGGATTCTTTCAATCTCAGGGACTTTAGACCCCTGTCCGATCTGACCGGCAACCATTGCACGGTTTAGAGATGGGTCATACATTGGCTCAGCAGCGGTGATTTGAACACGCTGACGTGCATACTGTTTGTTATCCGCATTAGAAATATTATGACCTGTAGTGTGTAAAGCCTGTTGGTGAACGGATAATCCTTTTTTGCCGACTTCTAATCCTGAAAATGTAGATCCCATATTTACTCCTTATGCTCTCATGTTTAACATTACGTTAGTGCGTGATTTTGATTTACTATTATCCCCGTATAATTCTGAAACGGGAGACTCGCTTGCAGTTTTAAGCGCATCAATCGAAAGAGAAAAAATATCTAGTTTAGATTTTAAAAGTTCTTCGTTAACTGTGATTTTTTCTTTTAAGTCCATTACGATAAATTTTAAATCATTGGTAAGAGGTTTAAATTTTGCGAGGGTGACTTTATCTAGGCGATTCAAAAACTCTGTGACGGTAGGAACTACTGCTCCGTCTTTTTCTTGCGAAAAAAATTCAGCTACAAGCTTTGTGCGTTTCGCTTCTACATTAGTCAACGTATCCATCATTAAAGATGTTTGTTTGGTAAAATTTTCCAAATGCTTTCCATTGGAGCGTAGGATTGCTTCTTTCTTACTTGTTTCCAAGATGAGAAGGCTTCTATAAATATTTATTTCTTCTTTGAATACAGATTCTAATTGTTCTAGTTTCATTTTCACAGGATACACCCTTTTATTTTCAATCGGCGTCTCGCTTGATAAGATTAGACTTTTTTAAATTTATTTTAAAGGGATTCTACTTATGTTCCGAAAGGTATTTCCTTATGTCACATAGTCCAGTGTATTCGCATTACATCTTTCGGAGAAATATTCCTAAAAATAGAATGACACAAAATTAAACTGGTTCATATTTGATTCATGCTTGTTATTAAGCTTGGTTTTATAATCAACTCCTATCCTTGATTGTCTAACGATAAATAAGATAACAAGGAATAACCTTATGCGAAAAAATTTGATTTTTACATTTCTATTTTTTATAATCAACCATTGTGTTGGCGAGGCTACTTATAAAAACCCATGCGATCCAAAGAATGAAGCTTTCCAAAGAAATTTAATTTTAAAATCTCTCATCGGAGATACATCCTCTCTTTGCGGAATTAATTCTTCAAACAATAACAGGTCAGGTTCAGTAAACGTTCCAACTGTTACCATTCAAAATTTAAAAGATAAGAGCAGCGTTTATACTGGATTCATGATCGGAACTGCAGACGATAGATTAGGAGTTACCAAAGTAGAAGTCGCCTTTGACTCTGGATCTTATTCTACCGCGCAGGGAACTACAAGTTGGAAAATGAAATTGCCTTCTGGCTCTTTTACTTGGAGAGATGGGAGTAAGCATACTATCAATGTAAGAGCTGTCAATACTGCTGGCGGCATATCACCTGTAACCTCTATCAAGGTATATAAAGATAAAAACCACGATATAAATGGAGACGGGTATAGTGATATGGTAGCTGCTTCTCGAGCTGCTTCACCTGGAATTGTTTATATTTTTC
>JANYCR010000371.1 GCA_025360185.1 Leptospiraceae bacterium
ATTTGTAAACTGGTCTATTCATGTGCAGGTAATAGGGCGTTTGTCCTATGAAGAAAAAAGGGCAGCTTCTATTTCCGGTCTCACAAGTTTTTGGAACTTGAATAAGTATTCAATTCAGTCCATGGCAAGTGGATTTTTTAAACGCACAGACGAAATTTATCCAATCTACGCACTCGTATGGACAGACAATAAAAATTTTAATCACAAAATAAAATCAGTTCTTAAATCGTTTGCAGTAAATGAAGTAACTACGAATAATACAGATTATGCGTTTCAAGCTCTTAAAGAAAAATACTTTGATTTATTAATTCTAGATTGGGATACAACAGGTATAGAAGTCATTCGCCTTCTTCGTGAATTTAGAAATATCAAATCTACTCTCAATTATTTCCCACGAGTCATCGGGATTAAAGATTTTACCAAGATGAATATATTTCAAGATCTGACTATGGGTATTAAAGATTTTTGCCCAATCCTATTTTCACAAGCCGAGGTAATGGAGCTTCTTGTGGATTCGCTTCCCATTGGTCGAGATGAATTAATCGGGAGCACTGTTTTAATGGATAAACCTTTTTTGAAACTGCACAAAGGAAAGAATAACAATCAGCTAATATTCATTTACCCCGAAGACAAAGATTTTAAAAAAGAAAAATACATTCTCTCCGAAGAGGAAATGAGTCTCCATATTTTTAAGAGACAATTCGAATGGTTAAAGGATTTGGTTATTCATGAAGGTTAGTGAAAATAAAATTTTGGAATGACAAAGAAAATAGCTCTTGTTTTAATTGTTAGTTATTAGTGAAAAATAATAAAAAGGATAATACAATTATGCCACAACCAAAAATGAAAATTCTTCTCACATCCCTCCTCCTATTATCAATCAGTTTGGGAGCACAAGAAAATTCTTTGACTGCGACGATCAGCTCAGTCTTAGGAAAAGTATCCATTAAGTCGGTAGATACTAAGAATGAATGGAAACTGCTCAAAGTAAACGATAAAGTAAAAGATGGTGATACTTTGATGACCGGCAATGGTTCAATGGCAACGATTAGTTACAAAGAATCAGAATTCAAGTTAGCACAGAATTCTACTCTAGCGGTTAATAGCCTTTACTCAAAAGAAAAGGACGGGAGCGTAGAAGTCAAACAAGGGCTTGCGTGGTTTAAGCTTGTGAATCTTGGTGGGAAAAAATTCAATTCTCTTACGCCTACCTCGAATGCTGGTGTGCGGGGAACAGCATTTGCAACCGTCTATGATGAAAAGGCGAAGGGGGATTTAACTTGCGTATGTGAAGGCAAAGTAGAAGTAACTTCTCTAACTCCTGGGGGCAAACCTAGCGTGGTTGCAAAAGGTAACGGTGTAAATACAAAATCAGGTGATTCGAATATTCTTCCGATTTCCTATAAGGGGGAAATGGCTAAAGGAGAATCTTTTCCTGGCTTTGAAAAAAAAGTAAAAGCCTACCCCATTTTAAGAAACTGTCTTTCCTGTCATACACCAAAGGGTTGGAAAGCCGACGGGTTTACACGCGATGAAAAATATGGAAAATAAAAAAAGTTATTTTCACTAGAAATGATACCAAGCTAAAATGGAAAAAACTTAGCAAATAAAAATAGAAAGGAATAATGTATGAAGTTAATCAGTATTTTGATTTTTGCGGTAAGCATAATTGGTTTATCTGCACAGGACAGTGACTCTGCCGTAGTTAGTTTTTTAGTAGGCAAAGTAAATTTAAAAACAACTGCGGATAATAAATGGAAACCTCTCAAAAAAGATGATAAGGTTGCAAGCGGTGATTCCGTAATGACTGGGAATGGATCGGTTGTTACTATTACTTATAAAGGCTCCGAGTTTAAAGTTGCAGCCAACTCTACTCTTGTGGTTAATAGTCTTTATTCGAAAGATAAAGATGGAAGTGTAGAAGTAAAGAACGGTGGAGCTTGGTTTAATGTAAAAGATTTAGGTGGAAAAAAATTCACTGCATCTACACCGACCTCTGTTGCCGGTGTGCGCGGGACAGCATTCGGAGCTTTATATGATGACAAAACAAAAGTTGCAATGCATTGTGTTTGCGAAGGCAAAGTAGAAGTAGCCTCCAATGAAGCTGGGGCAAAACCTAAAATGGTCGAGAAAGGAAATGGTAGTAGTTTAAAAACAGGCAGTTCAGATATAGACATGAGCACTTACAAAAATTTAATTGTAAAAAAAGATGCGATGCCAGAATTTGAAGCAAAAGTAAAAGAAGCTCCCATGTTAAAAAATTGTCTTTCCTGTCATACACCTAAAGGCTGGACTGCACCTGGAATCATGAAGGATGATAAATACGGTAAGTAAGGAATTAGAATGAAAAAATTATACACAGCAGTAATGACGGCAAGTGGTGGAAGATCAGGATCTGTAAAATCTCCTGACGGTAAATATGAATTTGCCCTTTCTATGCCGAAGGAATTAAGAGGAGAAGGTGGAGATGGGGTTAACCCAGAGTTGCTCTTTGCAGCGGGTTACTCTGCTTGCTTTCACAGTGCCATGAAAGTCGTAGCAACTCGAAAGAAAGTTGAAATTGAAAACTCTTCTGTCACTGCATCTGTTGACATTGGAATGGTTAGTGGTGCTGGATTTGGATTAGCCGTTACATTGACTGTTCGTATCCCTGGAATGGAAAAAGTTGCTGCGGAAGAACTTGTCGCTGCGGCTCATCTAGTTTGCCCTTATTCCAACGCGACGAGGAATAACATAGAAGTTACGCTGGTAGTAGAATCGTAATTAGCCGCATTTGTCTCACCCCCGATATTCTCAATCGGGGGTCTCAAAAACTTAATGCATTGCGATTTTTTTAAGGCAATCAACACATAGACAATCTGTAAACTTTGTTGTGATATAATTTCTTTGTGTGTCTGTGAGAGCTACTGTTGCGCATTCACAATTTTCAATCGATGCAGCTTTACAAACGAAAGATATTTTACAAGATGGACAGACCTTAGTTTTGGATTGATTCGAAGTTTCAGTATTCATAATTCGATTCTTTTAATCAAAGCCTACTGAGTCAAACAATTCGGTGCTAGAGGAAATAAAAAGGAAAGCAAAATGATTATCGTATTTGATATGGATAATACACTCACTGATGAAATGGGAGCTAGCTTACGCCCAGGTATTATGGAATTTTTACAAAAGCTAAAAATTGATAAGCACGATTTAAAACTCTGGACGAATTCAAAAAAAGATAGAGCGGTTTATATTTTACAAGAACATAAATTAAAATCATATTTCTCTAGCTGCACCTATCGCGAAGACTATGACCCAGATGATAAGAGGATACGCAAAGATATCCGCAAAGTCAAGGGAAATTTTTTAATTGATGATGATCCGAAAGAAATTCAATTTGTTAAGTCTATTGGTTTAGACGGATTTTTAATTACTTCCTTTCGAAAAGGTGGAAAGGTAAACGACAAGGAGCTTGGCGAAATTTATAAAGTCATTAAAAGTAAATCAGGATTTTTTAAAAATCTATTTTGAAAAAAAACTCAATAATGAGTATCAATATATTTCAATTCCCATATTTTTATCGGTGCTCTCGGTGTTTATCGGTGGTAATCTTTTATTCCTTCTTTTGGAACACTATGTTAATCGCACAAGAAACAAAAAAAGCAAACACAGTTGAAGTAATCGGAACTTCTACAGAAAACGAAGCGGGTAAGACCAAATCAGTCAAGTCAGATCCGACTGGATTTACCGAAGTAATCGACGCAGAAAAATTTCGCGGGAAATATACTTCGTTAACCGACGTACTAGAACGAGAAGCGGGTGTGCGCGTTAGGCGCTTTGGCGGCTTAGGATCATACTCCACACTTTCGATTCGAGGCTCGAATGCTAATCAGGTAAGAATCTATATCGACGGAGTTCCACTCAATAACGCACAGGGTGGAGAAGTAAATCTTTCCGACTTGTCATTTGATAATTTAGAAAAAATTGAAATATATAAATCAGGTTCCTCTCCCGGTTTCAGTGGATCAGCAATAGGCGGCACAGTGAACTTAGTGACAAGTAAGAGTTCTCGCAAGCCATCTACGCGATTTATAGTTTCCGGTGGAAGTCTAAATACAATCAAGATGAGTGCAAGCCATAATGCATCTGTGAATAATGTGCGTTATACCCTATTTGCACAACAAGAAAAATCAGATCAGAACTTTACCTTTAGAAATAATAACGGAACTTACTTTAACCAGTTGGATGATTTTGATGACAAAAGACGAAACGCCCAGTTCAACCGCTATAATTTTACAGGAAATGTATCTTTTGATATAAAGCAAACAACCTTTACCCTCTTAAATGATTTTAATTATCGCCAGAATGGAATTCCGGGACCAGGTAGCAACCAGACAAAAAAAGTAGAGCGTGAATACTTACGAAATACTAGTTCTCTAGGAACTAGCACAAAATCATTCTTATTCACAAATCTAAACTTAGATACTCGGCTTTTTTATACAGGAGCCAGAGATCATCTATTTGATCCACTTTCTGAATTTTCCTCGGGAACTCCTAACTCAAAGGCAGATATTCAACAATACGGATTACACGTATTACCTTCTCTTTACTTACTAAATTCAAATCAAATTCTACGATTTTTATTTGCCTTTGAGCGCGAGACATTTAAGCGGGATAGAAGAAATAAATTTGATGAAGTAGTGGATCCTTCTACTCGCAAGTTTAGGCATCATATAACATGGCAAATTCAGGATGAAATCCGCTTCTTTGATAAGCGTTTGACTTTAACCCCTACAATTCAGCAGGAACTTTACATTGATCGTTTTAATTCCCAGGACTCTCTATTTATAAACACCCAAACAGACCCGAATAAAAAAACGACCCAGTATACAAATTACAGAATGGGGTTACTTGGTGTAATCTACAAGAGTAAAGAAAATACATTCAGCTTCAAATCAAACGTCGCACGTGAAAGAAGAATTCCTGATTTTTTGGAATTATTTGGAGAAAGAGGCTCTGTGATTGGAAACCTTTCTTTGAAACCTGAGCGTAGCGTCAACATGGACGCCGGTTTTGTCTATGATACAGTTAGAGAAAAAATAAAGTTTACCGGAAGCATTGCCTATTTTCAAAAGAATATTACCGATATGATTTTGTTTGTTCCAAATTCCCAATTCACTTTGCGTCCGGAAAACATTGACTCCGCAAGTATCAAAGGAATAGAGTTTACTCAGAATTTAACTCTATTTGAAAGATGGAAATTGGAATCCAATTACACCTACCAAAAAGCAATCAATACTTCTGACACATCTTACCTAAAAGGAAAATACCTTCCCCTTCGTCCCGTTAATGAGTGGCATGGTAGCATTAGCCGTCGTTTTGATGACTTCGAACTCGGTCTAGAAAATATTTTCATCGGCGCAGTCTTCAAAGACCGTGCCAACGAATACCAGAACTACCAACCCGCTCGCTGGCTTCATAATATTTTCTTTACCCATTACATCAAGCGCTCTACCGAAGAGGATAACCGAGAGTTTCTACTTACTCTCGAAGTAAAAAACATCACAGACAAACGAGCCGAGGATATAGTAGGTTATCCTTTACCAGGCAGAATCTGGTATGGGACTCTTAGTGGAAGGTTTTAGTTTAGCTATAATCTAAAAGTCAGTTTCTTTTAAACCTGTGATTTTTGCTACTTGTGCTCTTTTCATTCCAAAAACTAACAACTGTTTCGCTGTTTCAATTTTCCCTTCTTGAATACCTTCTTGAATACCTTCTTTTCTTGCTTCTTCTAATTGATAAACAAATCTTGTATTATAATCTAATTCAGTTTTAAGTTTTGCTTCATAGTATTCGCGAGACTTTTTATTTTGAGAAACAAATTTAAGTTCATCGATTGCTTTCTTAATCTTAGGATTTTTTTTCTGTAACGTCTTCATTTGCTCTCCCTTTAAGTGAGTAACTTCTTTTAGTAAATAAATCCAAGCATCAAAAGAATTTTGCAAGGAAACTAAGTCAGTTGAAAACTTAGGTATTTCAATTATGTGAATACTCAAATCATCTGTCAAGTTGATTTCAGGTTGTTCTTTATCTGCTATTCGGAAAGACCAATAGAAGCGAGTTTCATTTTTGAAAAGATTGAAGTTAATAAAATTAAATGAATACACTTTGGGAAGTTTTGTATAATCCTGACCTTTCCCGATAGATCTGGAATAAAGCTTTGACTGCATATTCTGGAGAAAACTACCACTGATTCTGGAAATAAACTACCAGTTACAATAAATCATAATCAATACAGATAATTAGTAACGACCATTATTTTTCAATTAGAAATTTGGGAGAATTTCTTTCTTAAAGAATCCCCTT
>JANYCR010000431.1 GCA_025360185.1 Leptospiraceae bacterium
ATCATGCGAAAGATTGCTTTGAATTTTTTGAAAAATGATAAATCTATTAAACTCGGTGTTAAAGCCAAAAGACATGCCGCTGGTTGGAACGATGATTACCGCAGTAAAATCATAGGAGTTTAAATGCGTTCGCCCTACATCCTTATCCCCTTGAATGATAATATTATCAAAGACTTCTTGAAAGGGCTTATCTAAAATAGCAGAAATTGAAAAAATTTCGAAAGCCAAATTTCTATTTTTGCTTTCGTCGCGGTTCTGTTTGAATTGATTAGAAAGTCTATCAAGATAACCATTTATAAAAAGTTCTTTGTTATTCATTCACTTAACACCATCTGTAATAATAGTAATCCGCTATGATAAATCAATCATTAATTAAAAATTAAATAATGATACAACCATATCGTCTCAACCCCCAGCAGACTCATAGGCATCTTGTCCCTTTCCCCAAAACCATAAAGCAAAGAGTATCATTAAAATTCCAATCGGCAAAGTTCCAAATACAAACATAGGATGAAATAAATTCTCGCCAGATTTATTTAAGAAGTAGTGTGCAGGATAGAAATTAATAAAGGCAAGCGGGACAATGAACGTAAGTAAAAACTTTAAACCACCGCTATAAATATTGAGCGGGTAAAGTAAAAATTCTCTGGAAGAAAATACGAATAGATGAACAAGAGAAGTTGTGTTGACCGCATAAAATGCAATAGCCGCTATGATGATTCGTATAGAGCCTAGGATTAGTGCGCCACCGATGACAACTGCAACAAAGACTAATGCATTTAAAAAATTCCAATGAACTTCAATCAGGCTATTTGCCATGAAGAATGTTAGGAATCCGAGGATAATATGGGCAAACCCCGTAATTTCAAATCCACCCATAATGACTTGGGAGAGCGGAGATAGAGGACGAACTAGAAAACGATCAAAAGTTCCGTCTCTGACATAATTACTAAAGTCTAAAATTCCAGAGAAGATAAAGGTGACTATCCCCTGCGATAAGATGAGAAGGCTATATAAAAATGCCATCTCTCCCATCGACCATCCACCGATTGTTTTAAAGCGAGTGATTACAATTCCAATCGTGGAAATCTGTGCCGCGTAGAAAGTTAAAAGTGTAAATAGAAAAATGAGAAAGCTCGCGCGGTATTCCATTCTGGATTTTATAGAGGCAGTTGCAATTCGGAGATAGATGTAGAGAGTTTCCGATAAAGTATTTTCTTCTCGTATATTTTCAGTTTGCGTTGAATTCATATTAGCCCCCTGCAAATTCTAATTTGCGTTTTCCTGAAAAGTAAACGATGAATGTAATAGTACCTACAATAGTAAGTTCGAGCGCATATCTTAGCAGCAGTTCCTCATAACTCATTTGAATTGGCGTTCCAATTAATACAGTGGTTGGATAATAATATAAATAAGGAAAAGGACTCCATGAAATAATTCTTACCAGATAATCAGGAAATAAATTCAGTGGAATGACAGACCCGGAAAGTAATGTCACAAGTGCACTGTATAAAATCATAAAGCTAAATACTTCTGTAAAGAAAAAGGCAAGCGAAGAAATCATAAACCCAAATAGAATAAATAAAATAAACGACATGAAGTAAACTGGAATAAATTGTAAAAGGCTAACAGTCGTTACACTCGGCATAATTCCAAAGAATACTAGCGAGAAAATTAAAAGAGGAATCGCTCTTGCAAAAAGTTGGAATAGACTTACGCCAAAACTATCAGCAAAATACATCATCACAAAATTATAAGGTTTGAGAATATCATACACGATGTCGCCTGTTTTGATTTTATTTGTTAGGAGAGATTCATTCCTACCGAAAGATACTTTGATTAATGTAGAAAGAATTGCGTAGCTAACAAGCGTTTCTCCACTCCATGTTCCAAGCGCACCGGGACTTTCTCTTGCTACAGTCTGCCATACTGAGGTAAAAATAAATATATATAGAAATGCATTCATGAGACCGGTATAGTATTCGAGTTTGTATGCAATCGATCTCTGGAATGCCTTAGAAATAAATTTTAAATATGTCATGCTTCCCCCGTCTTGGCATACATCTTCTTAACCGCAAAACCCAAGTCCGGCTTATGACGATTAATCTCTTGAATCTGCAAACCCTTCTTTTGTAATACTTCTAAGAGTCCAGATAAAGGCTCATTATCCGGAAGGTTCAAAGAATACTGTTGGTCTGAAATTTTTTCTTTAATTTCAAATGGTTTGGGGAGTTCTAAGTTCTTTACAGGATTTACAAAATGAATGCTTACAATTGAATCATTGCCGAGGAGCTTATTGAAGTTAGCTATATCTCCATCGTATTCTTTTTTCCCTTTTTCGATAATGATAATTCGTTGTGCTAAAAATTCGATATCTTGTATATCATGCGTAGTGAGGATAATAGTTACTTTCTCCTCTGTGTTGATTTTGCGAATAAACTCACGTACTTTTTCCTTTACAAGTAAATCAAGTCCAATCGTTGGCTCGTCTAGAAATAAAACCGAAGGTGAGTGAAGTAGACTTGCGGC
>JANYCR010000480.1 GCA_025360185.1 Leptospiraceae bacterium
AGTAAATGCTTCTTCCCACGCTCTATTCTCGGATCCGCTAGTCCTTTAAAATGCTCAACTATATTTATTCGTTCTTCCATTCCCTACAATATTTTATATCGTAGAGTATGTACAAGACTTATTTTAATGCGTTTGCCCTAGATACGCAGACTTATAAAAACTTTTCTTCTGTAGCAGCCGTGACTGAACCTGAAAAGAATGTGCGGGCACAGAGCAGCAAGCATCTTAGGCAACTTTTACAGGAAGATCATCGTTATGTATTTACTCTAATTCAAAAATTTGGAACTAAGGAAGGGGAGAAATTTCCAATTCTCACAGATCGCTCTGATATAATAGTCATTACCGACGAAGCACATAGAAGTCAATATGATACACTTGCGCTAAATATGCGTAATGCGCTTCCGCATGCAAACTTTATCGCTTTTACAGGAACTCCTCTACTTGCAGGAGAAGAAAAAACAAAAGAGGTTTTCGGAGATTACATTAGCGTTTATAATTTCAAACAGTCCATTGAAGATGGGGCAACTGTTCCGCTTTATTATGAAAATCGAATTCCAGAGCTACAACTTATCAATGAAAATTTCAATGAGGAAATTAGCTCAATTTTAGATAATGCAAATCTAGACGAGGCAGAAACGAAAGCATTGGAAAGAGAATTTAAAAGAGAATACCATCTCATTACCCGCGAAGATCGCTTGGAAAAAATTGCGGAAGACATTGTGAATCATTTTATTGGAAGAGGATTTAAAGGCAAAGCAATGGTAGTCGCAGTAGACAAAGCAACCGCTGTAAAAATGTATACGAAGGTTCAAAATTTTTGGAAGAAAAAAATTAAAGTTGAAAAAGATAAAAAACGATTAAATTATTTAGAATCTACTGATATGGCGGTTATCATATCACAATCTCAAAATGAAATAGAAGATTTTAAAAAAATTGGCTTAGATATAGAAACTCACCGCAAGCGATTAGTAAAAGAAGACCTAGAAACTAGATTTAAAGATTCAGAAGATCCGCTTAGAATTGTATTTGTATGTGCTATGTGGATGACAGGCTTTGATGTGCCATCATGTTCAACGATATATTTAGATAAGCCGATGAAGAATCATACTTTGATGCAGGCGATAGCAAGGGCAAATCGAGTTTATCGAGACAAAGTGAACGGATTGATTGTAGACTATATCGGAGTATTTAGAAATTTACAAAAGGCATTAGCCTTATATGCCGCTACCGATGAAGGAGCGGACAGCCCAATTCGTGACAAATCAGCCTTAGTCGAAGATTTAAAAATTGCTATTGAAAAAATTAATCAATTCTGTATTGAGCGCGAAGTCGATCTAGATGCAATTTTAATTGCAACTGGCTTTTACCGTCATAAATTAAAAGAAGATGCGGTGAATCAAATTATTGATTTGAGACTGACTAATAATCCTTCGCTTCTTAAAGCTGCATCTCCCAAAAAACAAACTGATGCAGATGAGTCTGTAGATAAGCTGTTATTAAACGATGAACTCAAAAAGAAATACCTTTCTTTGTACAATCAAATGATTCAAAATTACAAAGGCATTTTACCAGATACGCGGGCTACAGAATTTTCCGAAATCATTTCCCTACTTACTGTATTTGCAAAAAAAATTTATAGTTTGTCTCCTAAGCCGGATATTGAACAAATTATTACTTCTATTGATGAACTATTAGATGAGTCAGTGGCTACTGAGAGTTATGTTATAAAAGAAGAGAGTAAATTGCTCGATTTAAGTAAGATTGATTTTGATGCTCTGCGTCTTCAATTTGAAAAAGGTAAAAAAAGAATCGAAGCAGAAAAATTGAAAAATAAATTAGAACAAAAAATAAATCATATGATAGGATTAAATTCTTCTAGGATGAATTTTAAGGAGGAATTCGAAAGAATGATTGAAGAATATAATTCGGGTTCATCTAATATTGAAGAATTATATGAACAACTTTTAAATTTTACAAAAAACTTGAATGAAGAAGATAAGCGAGCGGCAAGAGAAAAGTTGAGCGAGGAAGAGTTAGCTTTATTAGATAAAATTCTAATCCCAGAAATAGAAATATCAACGAAAGATAAAAATGAAATTAAAAAAATCGTCAAGCAACTCTTATTAAAACTACAGCCAGAAAAACTCGTTCTTGATTGGAAAAAAAAGCAACAAACTCGGTCTTCCGTTAAACTTTGCATTGACGAAACACTGGATGAACTCCCTCGAATTTATAGTCCAGACTTATACCAAAAAGTTTGCGATGAAGTCTACCGATATTTCTATGAAGCATATCCGGGTGATGGTATGAGTAAATTTACATTCGCTTAAAGACTTTGAAAAAAAACGCAACCATCGCTCTTTTATCGGTGGTCATAGCCTTGGCGGGTGGTAATCTTTTAAATTTTCTTATACCAAATTCACGTTAAATAATCTTATTTCAAAAACAATTTTCCTATCTCCATAATGCCAATTGAGTCGCGCATGAAGAAAGGCTCCGCATAACCGGTATTAATTCGTAAACCAAAATAACGATTTGCATCAATGGATTCGCGGATGAATGCACCCTGACCTTTTTTTATAAATTGGGATTCATAGCATTCTAATACTTGCTGTTTCTTTTGAATATAGGGGCTAATATCAACACAAAAGGACGGCTCCAGATTTAATTTAATATGATTGGGGAAATAGTAGATTATCCGTGTTGGGAAAAAAGGATCTCCCTTGATGTCGCACTTTGTTAGCTTGGAGTAGAAGCGGGCGGAGTCAGTAAGTTTACTTACTGCAATATGATCTGGATGCACATCGTATTCATAATGAGTAAAAATATATTCACATTTTAATTCTCGAAAAACTTCTGCGAGCTTAATTCTATTTTCCACAGTCTCTTCGATATAGCGATTTTTAATATCGAGGGTAATTCTATTTACCCCCAAAAGCTCTGCGGCTTTTTTTCTTTCTTGCTCTCTTATTTCGATAGAGCCATGAGGAGTTGGCTCACCATCTGAAATATCTAAGACAGTTACTTCATGACCAGCGTCTAATAGACGTAATACGCTTCCACCCATAGAAAGTTCAACGTCGTCGGGATGTGCTCCAATGCAAATTATTTTACTCATATTTAGAATTCAAAAAGGAAAAGATTTTCTCTTTTTGCTCCTCCGCATCTTTTTTTCCAAGTTCATAGGCTTCTCTAGCACCTATCGCATTTGTATAATCGAATGTATGAATCGGAAGCTTTCCTTCTGGCTTAATAAAATAGGTATTTTTAATTATTTCTTCCGACTTACCATACAGGGTTGTATTTTCGTAGTAGATTCCAATTTTTTTTATAGAATCGGAAAATGATTCCAAGAGCAAATTGTTTGTTAGCCCCCCGTCGAGATAGTATTCTTCATTGATTCTTTGGAAACTAATGACCGGTGGAATAGAAGAGGAATTCATGATTATCTGCTCGGTGATTGCTGGATATTGAAAGTCTTTATTCGTAAAAATTACTTCTTTTAAATTCCATTCTCTTACAATATTGTCAACTCGATGGCAAGGAAGTCCTTTCTCCTTATCTTTGTCATCAAGTAATACTGCACGCATTGTTTTGGGAATGAGTAAAAGTTTTTTCCAGTAATTGTGTAAATTGCCTTTTCTTGGAAATGCTTTTACTGCCAGGATAAAAATCTTTACTCTACTTTTTCCTATCTTTTCGAAATCAATCGCGTAACGCAAAGTTCTACGATACATATTTTCATGGGGAAATGGTCGTTTGCCCATGAGCAGATGATGTGGGCGAAAATTGCTTTTGTTTCTCCTGAGTAATTGCTCGAAGTATTCAATCCCTTCTTCTTCTCTGCCCGAAAGAATCATCAATCCAATCGCAGAGCCAGCACTTACTCCAGAAATTTCTTTTATCTTTAATCCCCATTTTCTGAGTTTATACCCAACTCCTAAACCATAAAGAGCTTTGCATCCCCCACCTGCTATGGCGAGTGCAATTTCATTATTTTTAAATACTTGCTTTATTTTCTTTTGAACTGTCTTATATGCAGGCATAGTTTTATTAGTTTTTCCCTATTTTATTCTAGCAATAAAAAAACGTTTAAAAAAATAAATACTGTCTTAAACTCGACTTATGAGAAGAATTTATTTGACCATTAGTATAGCTGTAGTCTGCCTTTCGGCAAGTTGGATATTTTCCCAGGAAGGGGAAACGCGTGAAATGACTTTACATGATTTTATGGAAGATCATGTAGAATTAGCAGAGAAGAAATTCAAAAAAGGAAATAAAGAGCCTATGAAAAAAATATTGGAAGCAATTCCAAGTTTAGCTCTTCCTGAAGATAAAGAAGCTTGGGAGAAGATTACCACGGATGCACTCGAGTCCGAAAAATACCTTTCTTCTTGTAAAGCATGCCACTCTAAATTCAAAAAATCTTACAAGAAATCTTACAAGAAAAGATTGGTTTCTGTTCCGAAGGCGATACTAGATTTAAAGTAGAAATTTCAAATGAAAGAAGAAGTATTTGAAAAAATTGCAACTTTAGTTAATGACCCGAAATCATTCGAAACTATCAAACAAATTTTAATTGATTGTGAAGAAGAGAGTAAGGGGAGTTATGCGCAAAAGGAATATCTTCTCTCATACGCAAAGAAAATTGGAAAGATTGCTACCTTTGATATAGACTTAGCTACTAGAAATGTAGAATGGTCTTCTGAGATTTATCAAATCTTAGAGCGAAATTCAGAAGACTTCGAGCATACGTCTCAGGCTTTTCTAGGTTTTGTACATTCAGAAGATGTAGAATCACTTCGTACTGAACTAGTCAATGCAATTGAAGAAAAGCGATTTTTTTATATTGAATATAGACTTATCATGCCGAGTGGAAAAATTAAATATGCTTTAAGTGAAGGTAGCATTGAGTATAAGGATGATAAGCCGCTACGATTTATTGGATTAACTCAGGATATTACGGAAAGAAGACTTAAAGAAGAAGAATTAAAAATCTACCAGCATATTCTCAAGAATAACTGGGACGCAGTTGTATTTGCAGACATGGATGGAATTGTGCGTTATGCGAACGCCTCTGCTTATGAGCTTTACGGGTATGAAGAGCCAGAACTCATCGGGCTTCCTGTCGATATTTTTAATAGCGGTAATACAATTGAAACACAGGCTATCATTAATGATATTGTAAGCAAAGGTGGTTGGTCTGGTGAATTAATTCAGAAGAAAAAAGATGGAAGTTTACTGCAGACACTTCTAACAGTTTCGCTTGTAACGAACGACCAGGGACAGCCAATTGGCTATTCATCTAATAGTAAAGATATAAGTGAAAAAAAATACTATGAGCAAAAGCTTTTAGGTGTTCAAAATTTTTTAGATAGCATCATCAACGCAATTCCAACTCCAGTCTTTGTAAAAGATTTTCTTCATAATTGGATATTATTAAATGATGCCTTTTGTAGTTTCATCGGATTTAGGCGAGAGGAGTTACTTGGTAAATCGGACTATGATTTTTTTTCGAGAGAAGAAGCTGATATATTTTGGTACAATGATAATAAGGTTCTAATTGATGGAGAAGAAGTTGTAAACGAAGAAACATTCACTGACTCAAGAAAATTTACAAAAACAATTTTAACCAGAAAACGTCTTTATATAGATGATGCTGGCGACAAATATATAGTCGGGGTGATAACAGATATTACCCGCAACAAAGAATTTGAAAATGAATTAATTAAGGCTAAAGAGCACGCAGAGATAGCGACTCTCGCCAAGAGTGAATTTCTCGCTGACATGACACATGAGATTCGAACACCGATGAATGCAATACTCGGATTTTCTGAATTATTAAAAAATGAAATCAAAGAAGGAAAAGCCCGTAGATACCTTGACGGAATCATGAGTAGCGGTAAAAACCTATTAAACCTAATTAATGATATTCTAGATTTATCTAAGATTGAAGCGGGAAAGATGGAAATTAAAAATTCTCCTGTAATGATGCATAGTGTTATGAGCGAATTACAAGAAATTTTTAATTTAAAATCTACCGAGAAGAACATTGAATTAAATTTTATTATCTCAGAGAATTTTCCAAAAATAATATTGATTGATGAACTTCGATTTAGGCAAATTCTTTCCAATCTCATTGGAAACGCGATTAAATTTACAGAGATGGGCTCTGTTACTGTAAAAATAAATTCTGTGTTTAATCATAATAATCCGAATAAGATGGATATAATTGCTTCTGTAGAAGATACTGGAATTGGGATTACAGATGCTGAGCAAGAGAAAATTTTTGAAGCATTTTATCAACAGCTAGATCAGAATATAAATAAGTTTGGCGGCACTGGACTTGGTCTTACTATCTCTTGTAAATTAGTGGAGATGATGCGGGGGGGCATTGATTTAAAAAGTAAAATTGGAGAAGGGGCTACGTTTACACTTCATTTTCCAGATATTCAGATTATGAATGAAAGTCTAAGAGAAGAAGAATTTGAAGATACTAGTTTAGGATTACCAAAATTTTCTTTACTAATTGCAGACGATGTGGATTACAACCGTAAGCTGATAAAAGATTTTTTAAGTGAATACGAGATTGATTTTTTTGAGGCGGCAGATGGAAAAAAAGCATTTGAACTTGCCCGAGATTTAAAACCTGATATAATACTTATGGATATTAGAATGCCAATCATTGATGGACTTGATGCTAGTCGAATGATCAAAGAAGAGGAAGATTTAAAGAATATTCCGATTATTGCGCTGACTGCATATGTAATGAAAGGAACCGAAGAAGAAATAAAAAAATATTGCAATGGATTTATTCGTAAGCCCATGAGTAAGAGAGATTTACTCGCTGAGCTCATAAAATTTTTACCGACTCGGATCCCATGACTGTTGATTATAGTTCAAAAACAAAAGTAGCATTAGGTTTGTCGATTTTCTAAAAAAAGAATGACATTTTTTAGGGCGCCTATAGAATGCTCGAAAACTTTATGGAATTCGACGAAGCTTTTCAATCCGTACTTCAACAGAATAAGCAAGATCCGGATAATCGTATTTTAAAACTGGAATACCAGATTCCGGGCAAATATGAATCTTCCATGAATGAATTTCTGGAGAAATTTTTTGCTAATGATCCATTTGATATTAAACCCCAAGATTTAGATGTATCTGTCACTCTCAATGGGAAAATAAAAACGTTAAAATTTGATCGTAAGCCTTCTACTTTTCTGAGCATCTTTCGTTTCTTAGAACTTTATAGGCAGCAATTAAATTCCGTAAAAATTGATTTGAATACCCTCGCTACCTGTTACAAAAAACTTCTAGCAAGTGAATTGCCTGAACAATCTATTTCTAAAATAAAAAACCAAATTCTCGCCAGTATACTTTCTGCCGGCAGGATAATAAAAAAATGGAATCCGCAGATGGAATATCTTTACCGATTCACCTTAACAAATATAAATTTAGTTATAGCAGAATCAGAAGCGACATACGGTCTGGGGAAAGGATTTGCCAATCTTCGAAAAATGCACAGTGAAGGCTATTTGAATTTAACTCTTCATCCTTATTATGGTAATTTGGTGAGCTTCTGTATCATTTGCATTGCCTATTCAAGTAAACTAAGAACAATCACAAGCGAATATAAAAACCAAACTAAAATTATTCTAGGTTAATTATTTAGGGTGTAATAAATATTACTCTCGCTTTAGTTCTAATTATTTTATTGTAGTTAATGCTCGCCCTTGTTTAGAAATGGTACGGGTAATGAATTTTTCAACATATAACTTAGCGCGAGTTCGCGATACAAAAAATAAACCAATTTTAGAAATAAAGACTTATGTTCTTTACTGGATGCAAGCTTACAGGAGATTCGAATCTAATCATGCACTCGATTACGCAATACATCTCTCAAAGAAATTAAACAAAGAACTTGTAGTTTACGAAGGACTTAGAAGCGATTATAAATGGAACTCCAAACGAATTCATAAATTTATCATGGAAGGAATGTGTGATAATAAGCAAACTGCCGAAAAATTGGGAATAAATTATTGGTGTTATGTGGAAACTCCTGATAATCCAGCGAAGGGACTTTTAAAAAAGATTTGCGAAAAAGCCTGTATTGTGGTTACGGATGATTTTCCTGCTTTCATTATTCCAGGTCATATAGAAAAACTATCAAAGAAAATAGAATGTAAATTAGTTGCTGTTGATTCAAATAGCATAATACCGATTAGCCTTTATGGAGAGCATGCATCTGCTGCTAGAGTTTTACGTCCGCGGATTCACCGTCTTTTTGCGGAAAGCTATATTCACCGCGCAAAGGAAAAGATTTCCAGGAAAGATTTAATACAAGTGGATCAACCTTCTAAGCCCCCGTTCAAAGAATTTAAAGCAGAACTCCAAGAGATTGAAAAAATACTTTCTAAAATTTCTTTTTCGAACCAGGTAGAGCCTGTTTCTGATATGGTAGGAGGCACGAGAGAAGCAATAAAAAAGCTAGATTATTTTATTCAGAAAAATCTAAACCTGTACGGGGATAATAGGTCTAATCCACATTCTCCTAAGTTAACGCCTGCAAGTGCAATGTCTCCTTATCTACACTTCGGACATATCAGTGTGGAAACTATTATTACCCGCTGCCTGAATGCAAACCAAAAAGAAATCTGGGCACCGGACAAATTAAATATGGATGCGAAAGGAGATAAAAATCTTTTCTTTGGAAAAAATCTTAGCTTAAATTCCTACTTCGATGAACTTCTGATATGGCGCGACATAGGTTATTTACTCTTCTGGCCTAAAAAAGAATTTAATAAAGACTTAAAGATTCTTCCGGAATGGATCCAAAAAATTTTACAAGCCCATGCTAAGGATAAACGTGATTATCTTTATACCAGGGAGCAATTTGAACTAGCCAAGACACATGACCCGCTCTGGAATGCAGCACAGAAAGAATTAGTTTTAACAGGTAGAATGCATAATTATATGAGAATGCTCTGGGGAAAGAAAGTAATCGAATGGTCAAAGACTTACAAAGAGGCATTTGAAACTTTAGAAGAGTTTAATAACAAGTATGCGTATGATGGTCGAAATCCTAATTCCTATACGGGAATTCTCTGGTGCTTTGGTTTATTCGATAGACCCTGGTTTCCTGAAAGAAATGTGCACGGGAATTTGCGTTATATGTCTTCTGATTCAACTAAAAAGAAATTTAAAATGACGGAATATTTAGAATATGTGGATAATTTAGAATCTCCGCAATTATTATAACTTCTACTTATTCTTGTTTGGAATTAAAATTGTAAACGTGCTTCCTTTGAATTCTTCGCTTTCTAATTCGATGGAATATCCATGCAAATCTAAAATACTCTTTACAATGGAAAGTCCAAGCCCGGTTCCCTTTGTTTTGGCAGTAAATTCATTGTGAATTTGCTCGAATGGTTCGAAAACTCTATTAGTTTCTGATTTCGGAATTCCTATTCCAGTATCCCAGCATTTTAAAATAGTATTTTCTGCCTGCTTGTAGATTTGAAATCCGATTTTTCCATCTTTTTCAGTAAACTTAATTGCATTGCTACTTAGATTTATTAGGACTTGCTTGATTCTAGTTCTATCGGCATATAAGGTGTAACCATCGGTTAAATCCATTTCCAGTTCAAATGAAATATTTTTTTCATTCGCAATCGCTTCTTGTGAATGAATGACCTCTTTTATCAAGGAGATTAGATCAAAATTTGTTTTCTCTATTAAAACTCGCCCGGCTTCAATCTTTGAAAAATCTAGAATTGTATTTACTAAGGCTAATAAATGATTGCCGCTCTCATATATATAAGAAATAAATTTAGTTTGTTTTTCATTTAGCTTACCAATTTGATCCATTTGAAGAAGTTGGCAATATCCTAGAATTGAGTTAAGAGGTGTGTTGAATTCGTGTGTAATATTTGCTAAGAATTGTGACTTTGACTTATTAGCCTGCTCTGCCTGGTCAAATGCTTTTAAGAGTTTTTGATTTACTTTTTCAATTTCTTCTGCGTACAGTTTTAATTTGTCTTCAGCTATTTTTCGATTTGTAATATCATTTCGAATTCCTTGAAATAGAAACGGTTCTGCGTCTTTGTATATTACCGTAATTTCTTCCTCTAGCCAGATCATTTCGTCATCTTTTCGAAAAAAACGATATTCTAATAAAAATCTTTTTTGGTCATAAGAAACATATTCAAATTTACTTAAAACTAAATTTCTATCTTCCTGGTAAATACGAGTTAACCACAAGTCATAAGTAAACTCTTCCTTAGAGTAGAGTGTAATTTTTGAAATTTGAGGACTGTGAAATAAAAATTCTCGACTCTGCCCTGCGGTCATTACGTACAATGCGCCTGACATTTGTTCGACTAGATTTTTATATTTTATCTCTTCTAGAAGAAGATTTTTTTCGAGTTCTAAGGCTTTTTCTTCTAAAAACCTATCATTATAAAAAGATCCAAGTGCCTCGTCAACAGAGGATAATAGCTCTTCGTTGCTCCATGGTTTTGAAATATACCGATAAAGATTTGCATTATTAATCGCATTACTAATACTAACTGTCGATGCCTGACCTGTCAGGAGGATTTTTCTAGTATCAGGGTTTGTTTTGTGGATCTGAATCAAAAGATCATCACCATTCATGGTAGGCATTAAGCGATCACAGATAACTACCGGCAAATCGGTATTTTCCGAATTGCATTGTTTAATTATTTCTAGAGCCAACTCGGCAGTATCCACTGCTTCAATATTGAAATCCTGTGAATACTTCCGCTTTAATTGTTGGCTGAGTGAAGATAAAATGAGTAGCTCGTCATCCACACATAGAATGACTGGTTTTCCTGCGACGTTGTTTATCTTTAATTTGTTTACCGATTCAAGGTGTAGCATAGAATAGTATACTTTTTAATTAAGGAATCAGAAGTGAAAAGCATTTTTTATTTTTTTTCATTCAAAATCCAATCATAATAGGTATATTTTATTTTGGGATCCTTCCCAATTTTCGCTTTCATCGAGGATTGAATAAAATCAATTAAATTACCCTTCTTTGAAAAATCATCTTTGAACCAATCGAATATAGAAGAGAGATAGAGAGTATTCGTCTCTGTTTCATAGCGATTTTTTACAGAGTCATTTAAAAAATTATCTTTCACGGACTGCAATTGACCTTCTAATTTTTCAGGGGAATATGCTTCATTAACCAAAGGAGGGCAACCAATCGAAGCACATACAATCGCAAAATGAATTCGTGGCTCGTCAAAATCCTTTCGTAGTTTCTCATGCTCAATCCAACCAAGGCTTCTCTCTTCCCCGAGCAAAGTAAAAAACTCTTTCTTCCAAGCGGCTAATGGTAATATTCCTATATTTCGAATACTCTTTAAAGGATAGTTATCCAAAATCAATTGAATTGTAAAAGCATTATAAGCATTGATTAAAAAGGCTAGCTTTTGTTCTTTCGAATAACCGTTGTATTCCGCCATTGTCACAGCCGAAAGTGAATATAAATAGCCTTTAAGACTCGTCTCAGCTTTTAAAGATTTATAATCGACACGTCCATTCACTACATATTTTTTCAGGATTACATCATATACCTTATGAGAATGGTCAAATGCTAGAACTTGTGTTGTCAAAACTAAAGAAATAATAAATGCAAAGCTAATACGAATCATCCTCTTCTCCAGGTGTGAAATTTTTCTAGATAGGAAAGTAATTTTTCAGGTTTGTTCGCCTTCTTCCAATTACCCGCTACAAATTTATTTGCCTCAGACATTGTAGGGTAAGTGTGAATTGTCCCTAGAATTTTATTAAGCCCAAGTCCATGTTTCATGGCAAGCACATATTCAGCAAGCAACTCTCCCGCATGTGCGGCTACTATCGTTACTCCCAGAATTTTATCGGATCCTTTTGGGGTTAATACCTTTATAAATCCATGTGCCTCTCCGTCTGCAATCGCACGGTCAAGCTCGCCAATATCATAACGACTCACTTCTACTTCGAGATTTTTTTCTTTCGCATCAATCTCACTTAAACCAACATGGGCTACCTCCGGATCGGTAAAAGTTGCCCAGGGAATAACGCTGTAATCCGCTTTGAATTTTTTGAAAATTCCGAAAAGTGCATTTACTGATGTATACCAAGCCTGGTGAGAGGCAGTATGAGTAAATTGATA
>JANYCR010000481.1 GCA_025360185.1 Leptospiraceae bacterium
CCCGCAAGACCTGAAACCATTGCAATTGATACAGTCATAATAAAAATTCCTTCTAGACTCATACTATAACTCCTCGTTTTTTTTCAGACTTAGGTTAACTAAAAAAACAAAAAAGAGGAAAATACCGATTATCCCAATAAAGACTCCGCGGGCAACCTTTGCCTGGTTAATTGCATCTTCAGCAGTGAGAGTTGCGGAGACTTTAGTTAACATATACGTCTCACTCATCCGATTAAAAGAATTCATAAGACCATCTTCGCTGAATACAAAAGCAGTAAAGATGATGAGCAAAAATGCAGGCGTAATGTATTTTATAATAAAATCAAAACCGGGCGGAAGAGAAATCAGTGCGCCCATTTCAGCTTCTTGCCTTCCTGGTTTTGTTCCAATTTTCCAGCCATAGATTAAAATTTGGATCGTTGCTAAAATATAAATTAAAAAAGTTCCAATCCAAAAATCAGTATGATCGAGTGCTGCAAGGTTTCTATTAAAATAGACAATTAAAAGAGTAATCGATAGGGTAAAGGCAAATAAGATAGGAATAGATTCTTTTCTCTTAAAATGAAATCCTTCTTCGAGAAAAGTAATTCCAGGCTGCACCATAGTAACACTAGAAGTAAGTGCTGCAATGAATAAAATAAAAAACCAGACTGCACCAAAGAACTGCCCGCCCTGCATTTGCGAGAAAATTGCGGGTAATGCGACGAATCCCATACCAAACGTTCCAAAGGAAACAACGCTCGCCCCAAGGAATAAAAACCCAACCGGAATTGTAATGAGTCCACCAAATACTACTTCTACAAATTCATTTAAAGATGCTGCGGATAATCCAGATAAGACAACGTCATCTTTTTCTTTTAAGTAACTCGCAAGTGTTAAGACAATTCCAAATCCTACAGAAAGCGAAAAGAAAATTTGTCCAGCAGCGGCTATCCAGACTTCTCCTTTGAGAAGGGCTGACCAATCCGGGTTCCACATCCTGCCCAGTCCAGAAGAAATATTATCGAGTGAAAGAACTTTTCCGAGTATAATAAAAGCACAAATAAGCAGAACAGGAACAGCCATTTTGGCAAATGCTTCGAGTCCTTTTGCGATTCCGCGGTAAACTAAAAAGAAATTCATCGCATAACAGGCTAATACATAGTAGACGATATTACTTTCAAAGGATGCTCCATTTGCTTTGGTGCCGGTTAACGTATTAAAATGCTCTGTAGAAGTTTGAATTAATGCCTCATTACTAGACGAGCCAAGTGTATGTGATGGATGAAGATTAATAGATCCTGTAATAAAATCAATAGCATAGGCGAGGCACCAGGCTTCGATGAACACATAATAGGTGTAAATCATAATTGGAATGATGAGCGCAATAGCACTAGTAACCTGTAAAGGAATGCCCGAAAGATAATTTTTAAAAATATTTGGAGCGCTATGTCCGTGTTTGCCGCCCATGCGTCCCATTATCCATTCAGAAAGACAAACAGGAATTCCAAGAATTAAAAAGCTAATAATGTAAGGAACCATAAAAGCTCCGCCACCAAACTTAGCAGCCTGTCCAGGAAATCGCAAAAAATTTCCGAGTCCGATAGCTCCACTTGCTACCACTAAAATAATTCCAATCCTACTTCCCCATTCTTCGTTACTTTTACTCATTCTTTTTCCTGTATATTAATCGTTATTACTCACAGTCATCATTTCCTTTTCTTACCATTGCTCTCAGTCGCCACAGCTTCAATAGGCAACTCTTCCGTAGCCGCAACAGCACCTTCGACGATTTCAATAGCATTTGGAATAACCATTGTAGAGCCTGCGGGAGGAATGATTACTAAATTCCGGTGTCCAATTTCTTTTTCCATTGGCAATATACAGCTAATCGTGGACGGACTTGAATACGAAATTAGCACAGGATCAGAATGAGAGCCTTCTAGCATTACTTTCATTCCCTCCACAAAGCCCGCACCAATCAAATGCATATCAATTTCTTTTTCTGAAATAGAAACTTTGCGCGGTAAGATTCTGTTAACCGCAATCTTATCACCAAAAGCTTTTCCAGCAATGTAGCCAGTCTGACTGGAAACCAAAAGTCCGTGGAGTGTAGCCGGAATATCGGGCAGACCGTTTAAGGTATTATTCAAATATAGATTATAAAGATACACGATCACTGCAACGATTGTAAAGAGCAACAACTGTAAGCGCGTAATATCAATTACTCCATTCTCCATAAATAAATCGCTGAGAGCAGGCGGAGTATCGGAAATCGCATTCTTTGGATTTTTCTTATTTAAAAAATGAGAGGCAATAAAACCGGTGTAGCTAATACTCATTAATCCTACAAGGGATGGATTGAAATCAGGTATCTTTCCATTTTGTAAGAGAATTCCAAAAGCAATCGCAATATAAAAATAACTACCCGTTAGCACAACAGTCCATGTGAAAGCCTGAAAACGCGAAAGACTATACGTATTTGTATTTTTATCTAACAATACATAGGGAATAAAATTCCATTTTCCAATGAGTAAAGAAATAAAAGCAAGACCGAAGACCGTAACGATAATTGCGAGAGCGATTACTTTCTTATTCCAATTTTTAGGAAGGACTGTTACTTTCATAAAAGAACTAGGTCTACCATCTACAAAAACTTTTAGCTTAATACTCTTACGAAAAAAAGCTTTGTCTGCAAGCTCTTTCAAATAAGGAGTTGTCGGAATTGTAAAATTTACATGCTGAACTCCGTCTAGAGTCGTGGAAATATAAAAAGGAGAAGTCTTCGCACGCATTTGCATATATTCAATTGGTTGATATTCTGAAATATCCAAGTCAGTCGGAAGCTCCATATCAATTGTATTATCATCTAGATCGTAAAAATAAATATCAATCTTATCTACATCAGCGCCAAAGTTTTTCCCAGACATAGTAATCGTATCACCAATTACGCCGCCCATAGGAGAAAGACCTGTGACTAATGGCTGTTTGTCTTCCTCATAATTTTCTGGCATTAGAAAAACTGTTTCATCCAAACGTCTATTCGGCTTATCAGGTTCATCTAGAAACAATACCACTTTTACTTTACCAGAAGGAATTTTATTATAAGCATTCAAATAAAATTCCACAAGATTTTTTCTTTCCTGAGATACTGAACCCGGATATATTTGAGTCTTAGTGCCAGCAATTTCTACTCGAAATAGCTTTTCACTTTTACCCTTTAAAATTTCAATCATCTCATCTGGATTATCCCCTCTAATTGCCATACGATAGTCACTCTTGGATAAATCGAGAGAATCCACATATTCAATGGAATAATCACGTGTAACCGCTTCTTCCTTATTCTTCGCTTGAGCAAAAATAATTGAAGGAATAAAAAAAGACATGATAACAAGAAAAAAATACTTTTTCAATTTAAAACCTTTTGTCCCCAAAGCGTCCGCCTTCTTTTTTATCCTTATCCTTCTTCAATTTATCTTTAACTTTATCTTTCAAAGATTTATCCTTAGAGTCTTTAGAATCCTTATCCGGTTCATCCTGAGAATCTTTAGAGTCCTTTGCATCTCTCTCTTCTTTCTCTGGTTTCTTTTTGTCTTCCTTTGGATTTGATTTCTGCATCGGAATTATTGTTTCGTTTGTCGTTTGATAAAATCCAAACAACGACGCATTTAAAAATACAATGCAAAAAAATAAAATACTTATTCTAAGTTTCATTTTAATCTCCTTATGCTTTTGATTTTTTCTTAGACTTTGATTCCGTTTCATTCTTATCTGACTCATTATCTTCTTTAACAGATTCAGTAAATTCGAGGACACCGGCTAATGTAATGCTAGTGCCAGACGGTGGAATTAGAATTAAATTTTTCTTTCCAACAACTCCATCGGATTGTAGTTTGCAACTAACGCTAGAAGGGCTTGAATAGATGGCGGCTACCGGTGGTTTGTCTGATCCTTCTAACATGATTTTAATTCCGTCTACAAATCCACCGCCTACCATATTAAATTCAATTTCTGTTTCTGTAACAGAGAATGAATTGGGAAATACTCTATTAACCGCAATTTTATCCCCGAAGATTTTTCCGCCAATATAACTACCCTGGCTAGTCAAAAGTAGCCCGTGTAAAGTCGGTGGAATATCTGGCAAACCATTGAGTGTATTAGAAATTACTAAATTGTATAAGTAAACCGCTATTGCAACCATGGTAAAACAAAGAAGTTGTAATCTAGAAATATCAATATTTCCGTTTGTAGCAAATAAATTACTAAGCTCTGGCTCTTGGTCTGTGATTTCATTTTTTGGATTTTTCTTTCCCAGAAAATGAGAAGAAATAAGACCTGTGTAGCTAATACTCATTAGCCCAATTAAAGATGGATTAAAATCAGGAATCACTCCATCTCGTAAAACTAATCCAGTACAAATGGCAATATAGAAATAACTTCCAAGTAGGACTACCGTCCAGGCAAACGCTTGAAAACGAGAGAGGCTATACGTGTTTGTCTCAACATCTAGAAGAATATTTGGCATTATATTCCATTTGCCAAGTATCCAAGCGACTATCCCAATTGTACAAATCGTCATGAATAAAGTGAAGACAATAATTTTTATATTCCAATTTTCAGGAAGCAAAGTAATCGTCGCAAAATGACTATTACGTCCATTTACATTAATTCTAAGTTTAAGATTTCTTCGAATAAAATTTTCATTTGCAAATGAGTCCATGTTTTCGGGAAGACTAAAAGATAATTCTTGTAAACCTGTCTTTGCATCCGGCTGAGAAAGAGTAGCAGGTGCAAGCTTTGTAAGCATTGTATTGTATTGGGATGGCATTTTTACATCTGCTACATAAGTTTCCAAACAAGGCTTAGTATCTTTTGATTCAGAAGAATCCGTTTTCGGAGAATCAGTCGCTTTTTTTTCATCCAGAGAAGGATCATGTAAATAAATATCTATTTTATCAATATCTCTTCCAAAGTTTTTGCCAATAATTACAATAGTATCACCAACTACACCACCACTTGGCTTTAGCTTGACAATACTTGGCTGCTTATCCATTCCAGATGTTGCGGGAATATTTACAATCATCTCATCGAGTTTTTCTTCTTTTCCATTCTTAGAAAGAAATAATTCCAACTTTGTTTTAGCGTTAGACGGAATAGTCTCATAGGCATTCAAATAAAACCCCTGCACTGTCGAATCTACGCCCGTGTATAGGGAGCCTTTATAAATTTCTGTTTTAATTCCAGAAAGTTTAATTTTAAATTCACGCTCTTTGTCAAAGCCTTTTAATATTTTACATAATTCTTCTTCATCGCTACCGGCGATTGCCATATCATAATGATCTTCCGACGCATCCAGTATTCCAAAATGTTCAATTTTAAAACTACTTACATTTGATTCTGCTTGCGTTACGATTTTTTGCGCAAAAATAGAAGTATGCGCAAGTAGAAAAAGAAAAATAAGTTTTACGGAGTGATTTATAAACATGGTTCACCTTTTTGTTGAATTTTTAATACGTAGGCTTTTCAGGGATTATATAAAAATGTTCGCAAAGTAATTATGCAACCCCTGATAAAAGATTATTATTTCTTTTTGTCTTTATTCTTATCGAATTTGTATTTATTTCCGCCAAATCCTTTTTCTCCATCGCTCTCTTCCTCTTCGGATTTGCCTTCCGGTTTTTCCCCTTTGTCTTTTTTTGGCTCTTTTACTTCTGATTTTTCTTTATCCTTTTTGTCTTTCACTGTGAAGGCATTAGAATCCGCTTTTGTAGAAATTGCATTCGCCCAAATGCTTGTAGAAAATAAAAAGCTCACTAGAAAAAATAAAATTGAAATTTGATTCATAAAAAACTCCCTTAAGTTTGATTTTCTTAAGAGAGTAATTTTCAAGTTAGCCAAGTCAATGATTTTTCCTACTCGTGGTTGTGTAAAAGCATCCTTAAACCGCAGAAGTAAATTAATCACTCAGTTCAAAGTCAACGCCTGATGTAGACTGAAAAGGAACCTGCTTTTTTTTGTATTGTAGAGAAAGCTCGCGGACTTTTTTGGCAGCCTGCGGGATAACAGAGAACGCTGTAATTTTGCCTCTGTCTTTTTCGATTTTCATTGCCTCAAGTAGACCAAACGTTAAGAACCCGTGCCCCACATCTCCGTTTTCATTTGCCTTTTGAAAATCCTGTGCAGCAGAAATCATAGCAATTCCTGTCAGATTACTTTTCTTTACCATGTCAGATCTTTGCTCATCAATTTTTTGATCCACTTTCGCTTCATTCACTTTCGAAAGCCAACCTCCACCAGAGTAGCAAGAATCAATGATGAGCATTTTATTATTTGCTTTGATTTGCGTGATCGCCTGACTAATTTCATCACTTGAAATCGAGCCTTGCTTCACATACTTCTCCCATGCCTTATACTTTTGGTTATACTCCGCTTCCGAATTTGCATCTATATCACTATCATTCGTAATATTTTGCGTGATGTAATAAAATTTTCCATCGACAGACATCCCATGCCCTGAAAAAAACACAACAACCGTATCGTTTAACCGTGCGTTATTCTTAACGTCCTTAAATGCATTTAGAATTCCTGACTTCACTCCTTCTCTATTGTAAACCTCATAAAAATTCACTTTTCCAAAACTGCCCTTTCCATATTTCCGAAAAGATTCTTTTAAATCCTGTGCGTCCTTGACTGCGAATTTTAATTTAGAATTTTGGGAAACATACTCGTCAATAGCAACCATTAGAATATGAAGTTGCGGTTTCTGCGATTCAGGCGAAACGTAAGTAACCGCTCGTGCTAAAGACTCTGCCTTAATGTTAGCAGAATTATAGGCACTTACTTTAAAAGAATTTTGTCCCTCAGTTAAATCAAGAGTAACCGTTCCAGTTTTGCAACTTCCCTTTTGCGTAAGAGCAGAGTAATTTTCTTCATGGATTAAATTTCCATTCTGGTATACGGCAATATTCTGTAAGCCGCCGCCTTTATCGCAAGCTTCCACGTTCAAATCAATCTTACCGCTATTTTG
>JANYCR010000495.1 GCA_025360185.1 Leptospiraceae bacterium
AAAGTTGGAAGGAGAGGGAGATTTAAAAGGACTTTCTTTTCAATACCACAGGCAGAAATGGAATTATCAGGCATTCGATGGATGGCTACAAAATGTCCCTGATGTAAAGGACAGGCAAACAGAATACAGAGACGTGTTTACAACAAAGTATTCAAAGAATATCACGGACAAACTCAGCCATGAATACGTTATGCGCTACAACAACGGCTATTGGGATTATAATTATAGGGCACTTCCGAATAGTGCGAAATATCCATCAGGAGTTACAGAAAACTTAAAATCCAAAATAGAAAACTTATTCTTGCGAGCACAATTGACTTACTTACTTTCAAATGGGGGAACATTCGTTGCGGGCGTAGAAGGCAATCGACTTTCCTACAACGGGGATAACAGCCATAATAGTAATATCAATATGAATATCCTCGGAGACCAGAGCACGAATCCTGGCGGTGCATTTCTTCCCTTAAATCCTTCTATGGAGTGGATTCAAAATCGTCCTATTTTAAAAGTCGCTCCCTTCGCACAGCTAACAAGTGGTAAACTCTTTGGAAATAAAATAGAGTTTACAGCCGGTATCCGCTATGATGAAACTTCCATTCGATTTCGGGGAATTGATGAGCCTTACAAAAATTGGATTGGAATTCCGGGGATAACGGTGACTGACCCGAGCACACAAGCTTCGACTACTTATAATATACCCAGCCAATACTTAGGCGCTCCCTTTGTGACTAACGAGCATAAGACCTATCGAAAGACAAGTCCCCGCGGAGGAATTGTCTATTTTTTTTCTGATAGGCTTACCTTTAAAGCAATGGTTGGAAGAGCGTTCAGAGAGCCTTCGCCGGGAGAATTATTCGGAGTGAATACCTATGTAGGCGGATCGAATAATCCTAGAAAATTGAGTCCAGAGGTAATTAAAACTACAGAGCTTGCGATGGACTGGACAATTAATTCAAATTATAATTTGCGAATCAATGGATTTAACACTCGCTTTGAAAATGCAATTGATTATAGCGGAACGAGTAACTCTATCGTAAACGCTTATACGCTTGGAACGAGAGGAATTGAAACAGAGCTTCTGACTTCTTTTAAATACTTTTCTACATTTGTAAATTATTCTAGATTCTATAGATACCTCGATAATAACTTGGACGCTACGATTTCAAAACACCCAAACGAAATAAAAAATTCTCCCGGTTATACGGCTAATGGCGGTATAACGTCAACAATTGAGAAGTGGGTAGGCTCTATTAGCCTCCAAAGGCAGGGAGCAGTGTATAGACGAACGAGTGACCAGGGACCTATTGATCCACTCACTGGATACAATACAAATAACACAAATAGCAATTCTTATTCTTATCCGCAATATCGTCCAAAGAATGTTCCTGCCTGGGTGAGCGTCAACTTTCGAGTATCCTATAAATTCGCAGAAAATATGCAACTAGGACTTTATATCACCAATTTATTTAATTCACACCAGACTCTAGCGCGTAGAGCTGATTACCCGTTCGACTATATCCGCGAAGGTAGAAGAGTGATGTTAGATTTTCAAGCAACGTTTTAAAATACCAGGTTTATTCCTAATCGAAGCTCGGCAGCCTTATCTAAATATACATTTCCCGCAACCCAACCACGCGATTTAATAGAAGGAGAGACAAATACTTCAAGAGAATCAATAAGCGGAAAAGATAGAGTAGCCTTTACAAGTCCGCCTGATTCTTTTTCAGTCGTCCAAAATTTTTGTTGGTAAGGTTGGAGCCAGGCATGAATGCCCAGGTTTAGAAACGTTTGCTTCCCAAATAGAATAAGCGGATAACGCACTAATTCCGCTTCAAGCCCAGGCAATTTACTCATTGCATTTACATAAGTATGATAGATGACTAAAACATTTATATGATCTTGCTTATAAAAAAATTGAGCGTCGATAGAATAGCCAAACGAAGTTAAGAAATGCACAATTCCAAAGTTCCAATAAAATTCTTTTCCGTTAAATGGATTCACTCCGGCAAATCTAGATAAACCAATAAGAGTTGGGTTAATTAAACTCAAATAAGAAAGTCTATATTGCTGATTCAAATAATCCTGTTCCTGCTTGGTTAAATCTAAATACCCGCTTTCAAAATTATTTCCTATACGGAAG